>NZ_CP107921.1:1277500-1492500 GCF_036014215.1 Streptomyces sp. NBC_00440 | reverse complement strand
TGTCGAGAAAAGCCTCTAGCGAGTTTCATGGCGGCCCGTACCCTAAACCGACTCAGGTGGTCAGGTAGAGAATACCGAGGCGTTCGGGTGAACTATGGTTAAGGAACTCGGCAAAATGCCCCCGTAACTTCGGGAGAAGGGGGGCCATTCTTGGTGATTGGATTTACTCCATGAGCTGGGGGTGGCCGCAGAGACCAGCGAGAAGCGACTGTTTACTAAAAACACAGGTCCGTGCGAAGCCGTAAGGCGATGTATACGGACTGACGCCTGCCCGGTGCTGGAACGTTAAGGGGACCGGTTAGTGACCTTTCGGGGTTGCGAAGCTGAGAACTTAAGCGCCAGTAAACGGCGGTGGTAACTATAACCATCCTAAGGTAGCGAAATTCCTTGTCGGGTAAGTTCCGACCTGCACGAATGGCGTAACGACTTCTCGACTGTCTCAACCATAGGCCCGGTGAAATTGCACTACGAGTAAAGATGCTCGTTTCGCGCAGAAGGACGGAAAGACCCCGGGACCTTTACTACAGTTTGATATTGGTGTTCGGTTCGGCTTGTGTAGGATAGGTGGGAGACTTTGAAGCGGCCACGCCAGTGGTTGTGGAGTCGTCGTTGAAATACCACTCTGGTCGTGCTGGATGTCTAACCTCGGTCCGTGATCCGGATCAGGGACAGTGTCTGATGGGTAGTTTAACTGGGGCGGTTGCCTCCTAAAGAGTAACGGAGGCGCCCAAAGGTTCCCTCAGCCTGGTTGGCAATCAGGTGTTGAGTGTAAGTGCACAAGGGAGCTTGACTGTGAGACCGACGGGTCGAGCAGGGACGAAAGTCGGGACTAGTGATCCGGCAGTGGCTTGTGGAAGCGCTGTCGCTCAACGGATAAAAGGTACCCCGGGGATAACAGGCTGATCTTCCCCAAGAGTCCATATCGACGGGATGGTTTGGCACCTCGATGTCGGCTCGTCGCATCCTGGGGCTGGAGTCGGTCCCAAGGGTTGGGCTGTTCGCCCATTAAAGCGGTACGCGAGCTGGGTTTAGAACGTCGTGAGACAGTTCGGTCCCTATCCTCTGCGCGCGTAGGAATATTGAGAAGGGCTGTCCCTAGTACGAGAGGACCGGGACGGACGAACCTCTGGTGTGCCAGTTGTCCTGCCAAGGGCATGGCTGGTTGGCTACGTTCGGAAAGGATAACCGCTGAAAGCATCTAAGCGGGAAGCCTGCTTCGAGATGAGTATTCCCACCCCCTTTGAGGGGTTAAGGCTCCCAGTAGACGACTGGGTTGATAGGCCAGATGTGGAAGCCCGGTAACGGGTGGAGCTGACTGGTACTAATAGGCCGAGGGCTTGTCCTCAGTTGCTCGCGTCCACTGTGTTGTTCCCAGGCCACGAACTATCGTGCCGGCGGAACTTGTTTCACTTACTTAATTGAAGAGTGTGCTTGTTCGCTAGAGCCCAAATAGGGTTTCGGTGGTCATAGCGTTAGGGAAACGCCCGGTTACATTCCGAACCCGGAAGCTAAGCCTTTCAGCGCCGATGGTACTGCAGGGGGGACCCTGTGGGAGAGTAGGACGCCGCCGAACAATCTTTGAAGGACCTTTGGTCCCAGCGTTCAGCGCTGGGACCAAAGGTCCTTTTTTTATTTCCCGAAGCGCGTCGGATCGCCGACTGCGTGAGAATGACTGCGGTACCCGAAGACAGGAGCCCCACCCATGTCCACCAACTCTCCCGACGACCGACCGGAGCGCGAGCCGCGTCGCCGGGACGGCGGTGACCAGGGCGGATTCCGCGGTGGTCGTGATAATCGATCCAGTGGCCCGAGCCGGGACAACGACCGTGGTGGCTTCCGTCGCGACGACAACCGCGGTGGCAGCCGTGGCGGTGGCAGCGGAGCCGGTGGGTTCCGTGGTGTCCGTGACGACCGCTCGTCCAGCGGCCCGCGCCGGGACGACCGTGGTGGGCGACCCGCCGGTGCCGGTGGTGGTTTCCGTGGTGGCCGTGACGACCGGCCGTCGGGTGGGCCCCGTCGTGATGACGACCGCGGCGGACGGCCCGGCAGCGCCGGCGGATACCGCGGTGGCCAGCGTGACGACCGTGGCGGCCGCCCTTCCAGTGGTGACCGTGGTGGGCGTCCGGGTGGTAGCGGCGGTGGGTTTGCCCGTCGTGATGACCGGCCGTCGTTCCGGCGTGACGACAGTCGTGGTGACCGGCGTGATGACAGCCGTGGTGGGCGTCCCGGTGGTGGTGGCGGTTTTGAGCGTCGCGATGACCGGGGCGGTGACCGTGGTGGCCGTCCGTCCGGTGGTGACCGTGGTGGGTTCCGTGGCGGTCAGCGTGATGACCGTTCGTTCGGTGCTCCGCGCCGCGATGACCGTCCGTCCGGTGCCCCTCGCCGTGACGATGAGCGCGGTGGTGGCTTCCGCCGTGACGACCGTCCCAGCGGTGGCGGCTACGGCCGGCGCGACGACCGGGGCAGCGACCGGGGCGGGTTCCGTGGTGGGCGTGAGGACCGCCCGTCCGGTGGTCCGCGCCGTGATGACGACCGTGGCGGGCGTCCGGGTGGTAGCGGCGGTGGGTTTGCCCGTCGTGATGACCGGCCGTCGTTCCGGCGTGATGACAGTCGTGGTGACCGGCGTGATGATCGTCGTGATGACAGCCGTGGTGGGCGTCCCACTGGTGGTGGCGGTTTTGAGCGTCGCGACGATCGGGGCGGTGACCGTGGTGGCCGTCCGTCCGGTGGTGACCGTGGTGGGTTCCGTGGCGGTCAGCGTGATGACCGTTCGTTCGGTGCTCCGCGCCGCGATGACCGTCCGTCCGGTGCCCCTCGCCGTGACGATGAGCGCGGTGGTGGCTTCCGCCGTGACGACCGTCCCAGCGGTGGCGGCTACGGCCGGCGCGACGACCGGGGCAGCGACCGCGGCGGCCGTCCCTCCGGTGGTGACCGTGGCGGGTACCGCGGCGGTCAGCGCGATGACCGTGACCGTGGTGGATACCGGGGCGGCCAGCGTGACGAGCGTGGCGGCGGTTTCCAGCGGGACGACCGCGACCGGGACCGCGAGCCTGTGAAGCGGCTTCCCATCCCGGAGGACGTCACCGGCCAGGAGATCGACAAGGACGTACGGCAGGAGCTCATGAGCCTGCCCAAGACCCTCGCCGAGGATGTCGCGAAGAACCTGGTGATGGTCGCCCGGCTGATCGATGAGGACCCCGAAGAGGCGTACGAGTACTCGCGTATCGCCCTTCGGCTGGCCTCCCGGGTCGCCGCTGTGCGTGAGGCGGCCGGGTTCGCCGCGTACGCGACACAGAAGTACACGGAGGCGCTCGCCGAGTTCCGTGCCACGAAGCGGATGACCGGCACGGTCGACCTCTGGCCCGTCATGGCGGACTGCGAGCGCGGTCTGGGCCGGCCCGAGCGGGCGATGGCGATGGCCGGAGAGCCCGAGGTGCAGAGGCTCGACAAGGCCGGACAGGTCGAGATGCGTCTGGTCGCCGCCGGTGCGCGCCGCGACATGGGACAGATCGACGCGGCGATCGTCACGCTGCAGAGCCCGGAGCTGGCGTCCCACTCCGTACAGCCGTGGACCGCGCGGCTGCGCTACGCGTACGCCGACGCGCTCCTCGCTGCGGGACGCGAGGACGAGGCGCGTGAGTGGTTCGCCAAGACCATCGAGTCCGACAAGGACGGCTCGACGGACGCGTCGGACCGGCTCGCCGAGCTGGAGGGCGTCGAGTTCGTCGACGTCGAGGACGAGTCGGACCACGAGTCCGACGAGCCGCAGGCCGATGCCCCGGACCGGAGCGTGGACGGCGACGGCGACAGCGCTGCCGGCGGCCGGGACTGACGGCCGCCGTCCGGCCCTGGCCGATCGGTCAGTGAACTGACAACGAGACGGGCCGCACCCGGAAGCCGGGTGCGGCCCTTCTCCGTATGGCGCGATTCAGTCGATGGTGAGGCTGCGCAGCACGAGCCCGGTCGCCGGTTTCGGGCCGAACGAGGTCGATTTGCGGGGCATCGTCACCCCTTGGCGGGCCAGCTCCCGGACGACCTCTTCGCGTACCGGATGCATCAGAACAGCTGTGCCGCCCTGGCGTTCCGCCTGTTCGACGGCCGCGTCCGTGGCATGGATGTACGCGATGTGCTCAGGCGCGTCCGGGACCGACCAGACCTTGTCCAGGAGCGTGTGGTGCAGGACGGTCGCGTCGAGGGTCTGCCAGGCCGTGGGGTGGTCCGTGGGGACGGTTCGGGCCAGCAGCTCCTCCGACGGACGGTCGACGAGATGGAACCGGCCGTCCCCGGCCAGCAGGAAGGCGTTGCCCGCGGCTGCCGCGTCGGCGAGGGCGGCCAGCGCCTCGGGGAGCGCTTCGATCGTGCGGACCCGGAAGGCGCCGTCGAGCGCCGCCAGCGCCTCGGAGACGGGCAGCCGGCGCAGTACCCGGTGGATCGCCCGTACCTGGAGCGGATAGTGGACCGTGTCGATGAGGAGCACCAGGCCGTACCCCCACGGGCCCGGCCCCGGATGTTCGCCGCGCAGCTGGAGGTAGGTCGCCCACCGGTGGTGCCCGTCGGCGATCAGGGCCTGGCGGTCGGCCAGGTCCGCCTGCGCCTCCGCGATCTCCGCCGGGTCGGTGACGGCCCACAGCCGGTGGCTGAAGCCGTCCTCGGTGGTCGTCGCGAGCAGCGGGGGGCCGGTTATGGTCCGCTCGATGACAGCCGTCGCGCCCGCCGGTCCTGCTGTGTCCGCTGTGTCCGCTGTGTCTGCCGCGTCTGTTGTCCCCGTCGCGCCGTCGTCGCTGCGGTAGGTCAGCAGAAGCGGTTCGAAGTTGACGGCTGTGGTCCGCATCAGCGCCGCCCGGTCCGCGACGATGTCGGCCATCACGTCCTCGTGCGGAAGGACCACGCCCTCCTCGGGCGTGGAGAGGGCCAGTGCTCCGATGAGACCGCGCTGGAGCACAGCGCCGTTGCGCTGCTCGTACACATACAGGGCTGCCTCGGGGTCGGCGGCCAGGATGCCGTCCCTGAGCCAGTCGGAGAGGGTCGCCGCGGCCCTCTCGTTGCGGGCTGCCGGAGTGTCGGCCTGCGGCAGGATCAGCCTCACGATGTTGTGCGGATCGGCGGACTCCAGGTGCAGCAGCCCGTCCGGTCTGACCACGACGTCGTACGGCGGAGACGTGACGGCTGCGAGGCTGCCGACGCGTTCGGGAACGTAGCGCACTCCGCGGAAAGGGAAAAGACGCAGTCCGGTGTCCGCATGCCGACCACTTGAAGTCATTGGTGCATGGTATGTGGGGATCCGTCATACGGGATGATCGGGAGAAGAACAGCTATCGAGGAGTGCGATGACCCGGCAGACCAGGACCAGCCCGGACGGCATGAGGACAGCGCTGAGTGAGACGTACGACACAGCCCTGCTCGATCTGGACGGGGTGGTGTACGCGGGCGGCGCGGCGATCGTCCACGCCGTCTCCTCGCTCGGGACCGCGCGGGACGGCGGGATGCACCTCGCGTACGTGACCAACAACGCGCTGCGGACGCCGGATGCGGTGGCGCTGCACCTCACCGAGCTGGGGGTGCCCGCCGAGGCCGCCGATGTCATCACCTCGGCCCAGGCGGTGTCCCGGCTGATCGCCGATCAGGTCCCGCAAGGGGCCCGGGTGCTGGTCATCGGCGGGGAGGGGCTGCGGGTCGCGCTGCGCGAACGCGGTCTGGAACCGGTGGACTCGGCCGAGGACTCCCCGGTGGCGGTGGCCCAGGGGTACGGCGGTCCCGACATGACCTGGGCGCGGTTCGCCGAGGCCGGGTACGCGATCAACAGCGGTCTGCCATGGTTCGTTTCCAACACGGATCTGACCATTCCCAGCGCACGTGGGATCGCGCCCGGTAATGGCGCCGCGGTCGAGGTCGTCCGGATCGCCACCGGGGCCGAGCCGCAGGTGGCCGGGAAGCCGTTGCCCCCCATGCACCGGGAGACCGTGCTGCGGACCGGAGCCGAACGGCCGCTCGTCGTCGGGGACCGGCTGGACACGGACATCGAGGGCGCGTTCAACGGAGGGGTGGACTCGCTGCTCGTACTGACCGGCGTGACGGATGCGGCGCAGCTGCTGGCCGCCCGGCCGGAGCACCGGCCGACCTATGTGGACGCGGATCTGCGGGGGTTGCTCACCGGTCAGCCCGAAGTGACCGGCGAGGGCGGTGCGTTCCGCTGCAGCGGCTGGACCGCCTCGGTACGGGACGGTGAGCTGGCCGTGGACGGTGACGGTGGCGCGCTGGACGGGCTGCGGGCGCTGTGCGCAGCGGCCTGGACAGAGGCGGGCGAGGGTACGTACGGTCCGGACGCGGGCAAGGTGATCTCCCGCATCGGGCTCTGACGTACGCCGTGCTCCGACGCGCGTCGGGCGGTAGCGCGCGCCGTGCTCCGTCACGCGGACCTCGCCGCTTCCCCCGCCTCACCTTCCGGGTGAAGCCTCCCAGTCGAAGAGTTGCGAGGGTAGGCTAACCTAACTACGTGTTGGTCGACAGTCTCCCCAGACAGAGCGCGGAACAAGCCCCCGCGCCCCCGAAGCACAACGCTGCGCGCGCCGCCGGGCTGCTGTTGTCGCTCGGTGTGCTGCTCCTGGTCGTCGTGGCGAGCATCGCGCTCGGCGCCAAAGCGGTGCCGCTCAGCGATGTATGGCACGGCCTGGCGCACAGCTCGGGCACCGCCGACGACGTCCTGATCCAGGATGTGCGAATACCGCGCACCCTGCTGGGGGTCCTCGTAGGAGCCGCGCTCGGGGTCGCGGGAGCGGTGATGCAGGCGCTCACCCGCAATCCGCTCGCCGAGCCCGGCATCCTCGGTGTCAACGCGGGTGCCTCCGCCGCCGTGGTCTCCGCGATGAGCTTTCTCGGCGTCAGCTCCTTCACCGGCTATGTGTGGTTCGCGTTCGCGGGCGCCGCGGTGGTCTCGGTGCTCGTCTACGTACTGAGCGGGAGCCGCGGCGCCACCCCGGTACGGCTCGCGCTCGCCGGCACGGCCGCCACGTACGCGATGTTCGGATACGTCAACGCCGTGGAGCTGCTGGACTCGGCCGCGCTGGACAAGATGCGCTTCTGGACGGTCGGTTCGCTGGCATCGGCGACGTCCGCGACGGTCTCGCAGGTGTGGCCGTTCGTGGCGGCCGGTCTGCTGGTCGCGCTGCTGCTCGGCCGCCCCCTGAACGCCATGGCCCTCGGCGACGACACGGCCAGGTCGCTCGGCGCGCATCTGACGCGCACCCGGGTGCTCGCGATGGTCGCCGTCACGCTGCTCTGCGGTTCGGCGACCGCCGCCTGCGGGCCGATCGTCTTCATCGGGCTGATGGTTCCGCACATCGTCCGGGCCATCACCGGACCCGACATGCGCTGGACGCTGCCGTACGCGGCGGTCCTCTCGCCCGTCCTGCTGCTGGGCGCCGACGTCGTCGGCCGGATCGTCGCCCGGCCCGCCGAACTCCAGGTCGGCATCGTGACCGCGCTCATCGGCGGCCCCATCTTCATCTTTCTCGTACGCCGCCGGAGGATGACTCAGCTGTGAAAGCGATCCACGCGATACGGACCCCGGGCGGGCTCTCCCTGCGGGTCGAGGTCAGGACCGCGGTCGTCGTCGTACTGCTGGCCGTGGTCGCCCTGGCGGCCGCCGTCGTGCTCATCGGGAGCGGTGACTACCCGATGGCACCCGCGGACGTGATCCGCACCCTGCTGGGCAGCGGCACCACCGCCCAGGAGTTCATCGTCAACGACCTGCGGCTGCCCAGAGCGCTCGTCGGCCTCCTCGTCGGGGCGGCGCTGGGCATCGGGGGAGCGGTCTTCCAGTCCATCTCCCGTAATCCGCTGGGCAGTCCGGACGTGATCGGCTTCGGGCAGGGGGCCAGTGTCGGCGCGCTCGCTGTCATCGTGCTCTTCCACGGCGGGGCGACCGCGGTGGCCGGCGGCGCGATCGTCGGCGGTCTGGCCACCGGAATCGCCGTGTACATGCTGGCGTGGAAGCGCGGTGTGCACGGCTACCGGCTGGTCCTCGTCGGCATCGGCGCCGCCGCGATGCTCACCGCCTGCAACAGCTATCTGCTCACCAAGGCCAATCTGGTCGACGCGACCCGCGCCGTCGTCTGGATGACCGGCTCGCTCGACGGCCGCGACTGGTCGCAGGTCTGGCCGCTGCTGGTCACCTGTGCGGTCCTGATACCGCTGGTACTCGGGTACGGGCGCAACCTCAGGATGCTGGAGATGGGCGACGACGCCGCGTACGCCCTGGGCGTACGGGTCGAGCGGACCAGGCTGGTGCTGATGCTGGCCGCGGTCCTGCTGACCGCGGTGGCCACCGCCGCGGCGGGGCCGATCGCCTTCGTGGCGCTCAGCGCGCCCCAGCTGGCCCGGCGGCTGACCCGCTCACCGGGCGCCAACCTCCTCCCGTCGGCCTTCATGGGCGCGGCCCTGCTGGTGGTCGCCGACTGGATCGCCCAGCGGGCCTTCGGGGACCGGCAGCTGCCGGTGGGAGTCGTGACGGGGGTGCTCGGCGGCTGCTATCTGCTGTGGCTGCTGGTCTCCGAACGCAAGGCAGGACGGATCTGATGATGACAACCAGGAGCACCCCCATGCAGCGACTCACCGCCGAATCGGTCACCCTCGGCTACGAGCAGCGGGTCATCGCCGAGAACCTCTCGGTCGAGATCCCCGACAACTCCTTCACCGTCATCGTCGGCCCCAACGCCTGCGGCAAGTCGACCCTGCTGCGCGCCCTGTCGCGGATGCTGAAGCCCTCGCAGGGGCGGGTGCTCCTCGACGGGCAGGCGATCGGCTCGATGCCCGCCAAGAAGGTGGCCAGGACGCTGGGGCTGCTCCCGCAGTCCTCCATCGCCCCCGACGGCATCACGGTCGCCGACCTGGTGGCCCGCGGCCGCTACCCGCACCAGGGCCTGCTGCGCCAGTGGTCGCCCGACGACGAACGGATCGTCGAGGAGGCGATGGCCGCCACGCGGATCGGCGGGCTCGGCGACCGTTATGTGGACGAGCTCTCCGGCGGTCAGCGCCAGCGCGTGTGGATCGCGATGGCGCTCGCCCAGCAGACCCCGCTGCTGCTCCTCGACGAGCCGACGACCTTCCTCGACATCCAGCACCAGATCGACGTGCTCGACCTCTGCGCGGAGCTGCACGAGACGCAGGGGCGCACGCTGGTGGCCGTACTGCACGACCTCAATCACGCCGCGCGCTACGCGACCCACCTCATCGCCATGCGGGACGGAGAGATCGTCGCCGAGGGACCGCCCGCCGACGTGGTCACGGCGGGTCTGGTGGAGAAGGTGTTCGGGCTGCGCTGCCAGATCATCGACGACCCCGAGACGGGGACACCGCTGGTGGTGCCCGCCGGGCGCCGGGTGCGTACCGCGGGGACGGCTACAGCAGTGTCCTGAGGCGCAGCAGATCGCGGAAGCCCGCTTCGAGCCGCACCCGGCCCGAGCCCCAGGCCTTCGCGAAGTTCAGCTCGCCCGCCACCAGGGCCACCAGATCGTCGCCCTTCATGGCGAGCCGGATCTCCGCCTTCGCGGGCGGTGGTCCCGCGACGGTGTCGAGCACCTGGATCCGGCCATCCACGAGACGCCCGGTGAAGGTGACGTCCAGGTCGGTGATGTGGCAGCTCAGCGAGCGGTCCAGTGCCGCCGCGCTGCGTACCTGGCTGTTCGCCTCTGTCATGTTGTCCGAGAGCCTGTCGAGGGCGCTGCGGCACTCTTCTGTCGTCGCCATCGTGATCGACCGTACCGCAGCGCTTCGGGGTAGCGTCTGGGCATGAGTGACGCGATGCCGGAGCCCCCCGGGGCGCAGGCCGGGAGCCAGGACGGTCAGGACGGCCCGGGCGGTACGGAACACGCCCCGGCGCCGCTGGGAGTCGTCCGCACGCCCACCGGGAACGACGGCGTGGACCGGGTGCTCGGCCGGCTGGCCGACGCCGACCACCTCGCTGCCGACGGACATGTCGAGGTGTACGAAGATGTACACCGTGGGCTGCGTGAGGCGCTGGACGCGCTGGACGCACCGCCCGGACCTCCGGCCCCGGCCCGGGGCCCCGCCCCTCACGAGGTCCCTCAGAACGTCCCTCACAACAGCAGGAGCTGAACCGAACGTGGCAGGAGTGGCACGCCGGCGTCTCGACGCCGAGCTGGTCCGCCGGAGTCTCGCCCGCTCGCGGGAGCACGCGAGCCAGCTGATCGCGGCAGGACGGGTGTCCGTCAAGGGCGCCACCGCGACCAAGGCGGCCACCCAGGTCGAGACGAGCGCCGCCGTTGTCGTACGCAAGGACGACACGGATCCCGACTACGTCTCGCGCGGCGGGCACAAGCTCGCGGGCGCCTTCGCGGCCTTCACACCGCTCGGCCTGCGGGTCGAGGGGCGGCGGGCGCTGGACGCGGGCGCGTCGACCGGCGGTTTCACCGACGTCCTGCTGCGGGCGGGCGCCGCGCAGGTCGTCGCGGTGGACGTCGGGTACGGGCAGCTCGCCTGGTCGCTGCAGAGCGACGACCGCGTCACCGTCAAGGACCGTACGAACGTACGCGAGTTGACGCTGGAGGACATCGGCGGAACACCCGTGGACCTGGTCGTCGGAGACCTCTCTTTCATCGCGCTCGGTCTGGTGCTGCCCGCTCTCGCGCGGTGCGCGGGGCCGGACGCCGACCTGGTGCTCATGGTCAAACCGCAGTTCGAGATCGGCAAGGACCGGCTGGGCAGCGGAGGCGTGGTCCGCAGCCCCGAACTGCGGGCGGAGACCGTGCGGACCGTGGCCGGGCAGGCGGCCGGGCTCGGACTCGGCGTACGGGGTGTCACCGCCAGCCCGCTGCCGGGACCCTCGGGAAACGTCGAGTACTTTCTGTGGCTGCGGGCGGACGCGCCCGCGCTCGATCCGGCGGATGTGGAGCGTGCAGTGGCGGAGGGGCCGCAGTGACGGAAGCAGCAGCACCATCGGCAGTTGAATCAGCAGCTGGACCGGCGGTACGGGGAGTGGCACCGGCCGTGGCGGCGGGGCCGGCGGTGGAAGCGCCGGCGGAACCGGCGGCGCCCCCCGTGGACCGTACGGTCTTCCTGCTCGCGCACACCGGGCGGCCCGCCGCCATCCGCAGCGCCGAGCGCGTCGTGGAGGGCTTGCTGAAGAACGGCCTGCGCGTCCGGGTCCTGGCGGCGGAGGCCGCCGACCTGCCGGTGCCGCCATCGGTCGAACTCGTCGCCGAGGCGACACCCGCCTGTCTGGACGGCTGCGAGCTGCTGATCGTTCTCGGCGGCGACGGAACACTGCTGCGCGGTGCCGAGTTCGCCCGCGCGTCCGGGGTGCCGATGCTCGGCGTCAACCTCGGCAGGGTGGGCTTCCTCGCCGAGGCCGAGCGCGACGACCTCGACAAGGTCGTCGACCGGGTGGTCACCCGGTCGTACGAGGTCGAGGAGCGGATGACCGTCGACGTCCTCGTGCACAACAACGGCGACATCGTGCACCGTGACTGGGCGCTCAACGAGGCCGCCGTACAGAAGACCGAGCCCGAACGGATGCTGGAGGTCGTCCTGGAGATCGACGGCCGTCCGGTCACCGGCTTCGGCTGCGACGGCGTCGTCTGCGCGACCCCGACCGGTTCGACCGCCTACGCCTTCTCGGCCGGCGGGCCGGTGATCTGGCCGGAGGTGGAGGCGCTGCTGATGGTCCCCATCGGCGCACACGCGCTGTTCGCCAAGCCCCTGGTGACCTCGCCCGCCTCCGTCCTCGCGGTCGAGGTGCAGCCGCACACCCCGCACGGCGTCCTGTGGTGCGACGGGCGCCGCTGGGTGGGGCTGCCCGCGGGGGCGCGGGTCGAGGTGCGCAGGGGCGCCGTGCCCGTACGGCTGGCGCGGCTGCACCACGCTTCGTTCACCGACCGCCTGGTGGCCAAGTTCGCACTGCCCGTGGCGGGCTGGCGCGGCGCTCCGCACTGAGCTTCCCACCGGCCTTCCCGCTGAGCTCCGCACGCCCGGCCGGCGGCCGCTCCGGCCGGGGCACGTCGCACGGGACCCGGGAAACCTCGTATGGTCATGTGCGTGTTGGAGGAGATGCGGATACGGTCGCTCGGAGTCATCGACGACGCTGTGGTGGAGCTTTCACCCGGTTTCACCGCGGTGACCGGTGAGACGGGCGCGGGCAAGACCATGGTCGTGACCAGCCTCGGGCTGCTGCTCGGCGGGCGCGCCGACGCCGCCCTGGTGCGGCTCGGTGCCAAGTCGGCGGTGGTCGAAGGGCGGATCGCGCTGCCCGCGGGCGCGCCGGCCGCGGTACGGGCCGAGGAGGCGGGCGCCGAACTCGACGAGGGCGCGCTGCTCATCAGCCGTACGGTCTCGGCCGAAGGGCGCTCACGGGCGCACATCGGCGGACGTTCCGTACCGGTCGGGCTGCTCGCCGAGATCGCCGACGAACTGGTCGCCGTGCACGGGCAGACCGACCAGCAGGGGCTGCTGCGCCCCGCGAGACAGCGCCAGGCCCTCGACCGGTACGCCGGCGAGGCGGTGGCGGGCCCGCACACCAAGTACGCGGCTGCCTACAAACGGCTGCGCGCCGTCGCCGCCGAGCTGGACGAACTGACCACCCGGGCGCGGGAACGGGCCCAGGAGGCCGACCTGCTCCGCTTCGGGCTCGACGAGATCGCCGCGGTCGAGCCGCTGCCCGGTGAGGACGCCGAACTCGCCGCAGAGGCCGAGCGTCTCGGGCACGCCGAAGCGCTCGCGTCCGCCGCGTCCGCGGCGCACACCGCGCTCGTCGGCAACCCGGAGGACCCCGAGGGCATCGACGCGACGACCCTGGTCGCCGGCTCGGGACGGGCGCTCGACGCGGTACGCAGCCACGACCCGGCGCTGGCCGCGCTCGCCGAACGGATCGGCGAGATCGGCATTCTGCTCGCCGACGTGTCGGGGGAGCTGGCCGGTTACGCGGACAACCTCGACGCCGATCCGCTGCGGCTCGCCGCCGTGGAGGAGCGCCGGGCGGCCCTGACCCAGCTGACCCGCAAGTACGGCGAGGACATCGCGGCCGTACTGGCCTGGGCGGAGGAGGGCGCGGCGCGCCTCACCGAGCTGGAGGGCGACGACGACCGGATCGGTGAACTGACGGCGGAGCACGAGGCGCTGCGCTCGGAGCTGTCCGGTCTCGCGCAGACGCTCACCGACGCGCGTACGGAGGCGGCAGAGCGGTTCGCGGGCGCCGTCACCGCCGAACTCGCCTCGCTCGCCATGCCGCACGCCCGGGTGACGATCGACATCCGGCAGACCGACGACCCCGAAGGGGTGGAGGTCGGCGGGCGGACCGTCGCCTACGGCCCGCTCGGCGCCGACGAGGTGGAACTGCTGCTCGCCCCGCACCCCGGTGCGGCCGCCCGACCCATCTCCAAGGGCGCGTCGGGCGGTGAGCTCTCCCGGGTGATGCTCGCGGTCGAGGTCGTCTTCGCGGGGTCCGATCCCGTACCGACGTATCTCTTCGACGAGGTCGACGCCGGGGTCGGTGGCAAGGCCGCCGTCGAGGTGGGCCGCCGGCTCGCCAGGCTCGCCCGGTCCGCGCAGGTGGTGGTCGTGACGCATCTGCCGCAGGTGGCCGCCTTCGCCGACCGGCAGCTGCTGGTCGAGAAGACCAACGACGGCTCGGTGACCAGCAGCGGTGTCACGGTCCTGGAGGGCGAGGATCGGGTACGGGAGCTGTCGCGGATGCTCGCGGGCCAGGAGGACTCCGAGACGGCGCGGGCGCACGCCGAGGAACTGCTGGCCACAGCACGGGCGGACGGCTGAACGGACCGCGGGGCAGCAGGACGGTCGGCCGGTCGCTCAGCGCCTCCGGCCGACCCCGCCGGGGCTGCCCCCGGACCTCCGCGGGCCGCCGCCTAGGGTGGAGCGCATGACCAGACACGGCGCCCGGACCACCGCACTTCTCGCTTCGTTCGGTGCGACCCGCGCCGCCGCGACGGGACTGCGCCGCCGGTTTCCGGGGGGCGCGGCGCGCTGGGAGCGCACCAACTACGCCGGGCGCACGGTCGATCTCTGCGCCGGTCCTGCCACCACGGTCGGCGCGGCGCTCGGCGCGGTCGTCGGCACCCTTCCGCCCCGGGCACGCGGGGCGGCCGCCCTGGCCGTGCTCACCGCCGGTGCCTGCGGGGCCTACGACGACACCGCCGGCGCGGGCGATCCGCGCCGCGGGTTCCGCGCCCATCTCGGCGCGCTGAGCCGCGGCGAGATCACCAGCGGCACGGTGAAGCTCCTGGGCATCGGCGCGGCGGGTCTTGCCGCGGGCGCGCTGCTCAAGGACCGCCCCGTCGACCGGGTGCTGGCCGGGGTCGTCGTCGCGGGCACCGCCCACTTCGTCAACCTGGTGGATATGCGCCCGGGGAGGGCCGCCGTCGCGGTGCTCGGTCTCGCGGCGCCCGGTCTGCTGCGGCGCGGTCCGGCCGGGGCGCTCGCCGCCGCACCGCTCGGAGCCGCGGCAGCGGTCGTCATCGACGACCTGGCCGAACAGACCATGCTCGGCGACGCGGGAGCGCACGCCCTCGGTGCCGCCCTCGGCGTGGCGATCGTCGCGGGCAACGGGCGGGCCGGACTCGCCGCGCACGCGGCAGCGGTGGTCGCCGCCGCCGCGTACGGTGACAAGGTGAGCCGCGCGGCAGCCGGTTGAGCCGCAGCTCACCCATGCGGGTGACAGCTCAAGCGCGTTGACGCGACCGCACAGGGGCTCGGTCCCCCGGAGAGTGCCGGAACCCGTGCGCGGGCTGGCATCCTGGGGCGCACACATCCGTCCGACGCCGACTCAGGAGCTCCGGTCAGTGAGCAGCACCCAGGTCCCGCCGTACGGCCGTTCACCTCTCTGCGCCGTCCAGGTGCTGGGCGGCGGCAGCGCCGGCAGCAGCGCACATGTCCGGTCGATCACCGGGGGCCTGATCGAGCGGGGCGTGCACGTCACGGTGTGCGCCCCCGCCGAACTTGAGCGGACATACGGCTTCAGCGAGGCGGGCGCGCACTTCGTGCCCGTACCCCGGCGCAGCGACCCGTCGTCCGTCGCCGCGCTGCGCGCCGCCTGTCTGCGGGCCGACATCGTCCACGCGCACGGGCTGAACGCCGCCGTACGGACCTCGCTCGCGCTCAGCGGACTGCGGCGGCCGCTCGTCGTCACCTGGCACACCCGCCCGCACGCCGAAGGCGCGCGGAGCCGTCTGCTGCGGTTGATGGAGCGAAGGGCCGCCAGGGCGGCGGCAGTTGTGCTCGGTACGTCGTCCGAACTGGTCGACAGGGCACGCAGCCGGGGGGCGCGCGACGCGCGGCTCGCGCCGGTCGCTGTCCCCGCGCCCCGAGTGGCCGCGAGCGGTACCGAGAGCAAGGCCCGCGCGGAACTGGGCGCGGTGGACCGGCCGTTGGTGATGACCGTCGGCAGCCTCGTCGCACACCACGGTTACGGGACGCTGCTGGACGCGGCCCGGCTGTGGCAGCACCTCGACCCGGTACCGCTGCTGGTGATCGCGGGCGAGGGCGCGGAGCGTGCCGCACTGCAGAGCCGGATCGCGGCCGACGCGCTCGCGGTCCGGCTCATCGGCAGCCGCGAGGATGTGACGGAGCTGCTCGCGTCCGCCGATGTCGCCGTACTGTCCAGCCGTTGGGAGGCGCGGCCCCTGCTGGCGCAGGAGGCACTGCGGCTGGGGGTGCCCCTGGTCGCCACGGCGGTCGGCGGGGTGCCCGAGCTGGTGGGCGAAGCGGCCGAACTCGTCCCGTACGGCGACCCGGAGGCCCTGGCCGCACGGGTGACCGCGCTGCTGGCCGATCCCGAACGCCGGGAAGGACTCGCCGCTGCGGGTCTTGCGCAGGCCGCGGACTGGCCGACCGAGGACGAGACGGTGGCGCAAGTGCTCAGCGTCTACGACGAGTTGACCGAGTCCGTCGGCGCCCGCTGATCGCCCGCCGCCGGGTGACCCGCTTCCGCCGGCGGATGGCCCGCTCCCGCCGCCGGGCGCCCTGCTACGGGGTGTGCCTGCGGGCCCGCAGCGCCAGGCTCAGGGCGAGCACCGTCTGCGGGTCGTCCAGGTCGGTACCGAGGAGCTCGGCGATCCGCGCCAGCCGGTTGTAGAGCGTCTGGCGGTTGAGATGCAGTTCGCGTGCAGTCTCGGCCTTGCGGCCCGCGTGTGCCAGATAGGTCTGGAGCGTGGGCAGCAGCGCGGGCCGCGACGTGCGGTCGTGCTCGCGCAGCGGGCCGATCGCCCGGTCCACGAAGGCCGCCAGGTCCGGCTGGTCGCGCAGCCGCCAGAGCAGCAGGTCGATATCGAGACGCCGTGCGTCGTACCAGGGGCGGTCGGGCAGCCCCTGCGCGGCGGTCGCCGTCTCGGCGGCGTGCCGCAGCCCGGCCGATGCCGCGGCCCAGCCGCCCGCCACCCCCACCACGACGATCGGCGGATGCGCGCCGGCCCGCTCCAGGCCCGCGCGCGCCACACCGGCCCGCAGCGCGACGGCCACCCGGTCGGCCACGGTGGTGCGCTCCGACTCCGTACGCAGACCGAGGAGCAGTGGGACCCGGCCCTCCACGGGGCGTACGCCGAGGAGCACCGGCACCCCCACGGAGCTCAGCTCCTCCAGCACAGCCCGGGCCAGCACGGCCCAGTTGCCCGACGGCGACAGTTCGGCCGCCAGCCGCATCACCACGGGCAGCAGCGGACCCTCACCCGGCCGGAAACCGAGCACCCGGGCCTGGGCGGGAGCGTCATGGGCGGAGACCCGCCCCTCGGCCAGGTCGGTCAGGAAGTCACCGCGCCCGCGCGCTGCCAGCTCCTCCTCCTGCCGGGCCTGCATCAGCACGACGGCGAGGATCCCGGCGGTCCGCTCGGCGGCCATCCGGTGCACCTGGGCCAGCGGCGCCGACACCGGGAGGAGCGCCAGCCTGGCCCGTACCGAACCGGTGCCCGAGCCGCCGCCCGCCACGTCCACCAGGACCGCGCCCGCCGGACGGTGTCCGCGCAGCCCCTCCCACACCTGGAGCGGCTCGCCTTCGCCCGCGGCGTACAGCAGCTGTCCGTCGGGGGTCTCCAGGAAGACCGGGTTGGCCGTGAACTCGGCCAGGATCGAGAGCACTTGAGGCACCCCGCCACCGCCGAGCAGCGCCTGTGTGCACCGCCGGTGCACTTCGTCGGCGCGCTGCACCAGGGCGTAATGACCGTTGATGATCTCGGTATGGACCTCCTCCGTCACCGAGACGAAGGGCACCTCCCGGTGCAGCTGGACCAGCGGCAGCCCGGCCGCCCGTGCGGTCTCCACGAGTGTCGACGGCAGCCGCGAGAAGCGCGGGCCCAACTCCACCACGAGGGCGGCGATCCCGCGGTCGGCGAGCCGGCGGACGAACGCCCGCTGCTCGGCGGGGCGGGTGCCAAGACCAAGACCGGTGGTGAGCAGCAGCTCGCCGCCCTTGAGCAGCGAGGCGATGTTCGGCACCTCACCGGCGTGCACCCACCGGACCGTGCGGCTGAGCCGGTCGCCGCCCGCGACGACCTCGGGCAGCCCACCGCGCAGTCCCGGCAGCTCAAGCGCCCGCTGCACTGTGATTCCGCCCTGGTTCTCCATGAGGCCGGACGCTACCCGAAGCCGTCGGCGCAGGTTTCCGTGAGCCGGGGTCGTGAAGCGCGTTGCCCGCGGATTCGTGAGGTGATCCCGGGACTGCGCCATCGGGGTCGTCGCTTCATCGTGTCGTACTGCCCGGGACAGGTCGGGGTGTGACCGGGATACGTGCCAAGGGCAACGGGATGATCTCGAAGCCCTGAGCGCCCGTCGCCCGTCACTCATCCGGCTCGGTGCCGGTGGTGGTGATGCGGCCGAGGGAGGTCCCACCGTGGCGGTGCCAGGAGACGATGCGGTCGCGCTTCTGCTCACCATCGAGATCGACGATAATGCCGATAATCGATTATCTTCCTGATCATCTATTGTGTAGGCATGACCCAGACGACCCACCCCTCAGCCTCGGCGGGGAAGCAGATGCTCTCCGAGCGGGTCTACACACACCTGCGGGAGGCGATCATGCGCGGGGACCACGCTCCCGGTGACGCCCTCAAACCCCAAGACCTCGCGAAAGAGCAGGGCGTGAGCCTGGCCGTTGTGCGCGAGGCGCTCGTGCGGGTGGTCGGCGAGGGCCTCGCCGACCGGCTGCCCAACCGCGGCTTCGCCGTCCCGGCCTTCTCCGATCTCCGCTGGCAGGAGATCGCGGAGGCCCGCCGGACCATCGAACCGGTCATGCTGCGCATGTCCGTCGAACGCGGCGACGTCGACTGGGAAGCCCGCGTACGAGCCGCCCACCACCGTCTGACCCGCACCCCGGCGTACGTACCGGAGGAGGGCGAGCACTACAGCAGCACATGGGCCGAAGTCCACCGGGTCTTCCACCGCACCTTGCTGGAGGGGTGCGGCAACCTCGTCCTGCTGGAGACCTTCGACCGGATGTGGACCGCGAGCGAGCTGGCCCGCCGCTGGTCGGCGCACCGCAACCCCGACCGGGACGGCGCCCTGGAACATCGCCGACTGGAGGAGGCAGCCCTCGCCCGCGACGCCGGCACCGCAGCCGAGGTACTGACCCAGCACCTCACCCAGACCGCGGCCGGACTGACCGACTGCCCCCACCACGAGGCCACGGACGAAGCCTGACGCGCACCGCCCGCCTGACCGCACCTGATCACCGAGACCGGAGTCACCGCATGACCATCTTCGAGGCGAGCACGAGCCGCCACTGTCACAACGCTGTCAGCCCTCTGCACGCATCCGTGTACTTCGCGCCGGAGCCGGAGGAAGAACTCGCGGCACTGGGGCTGGAGCGCGGATCCATGGTCTACCTCGCGAGCCGCGCGGCGCCGCTGGGGGCCGTCGACGCGGGCACCGTCACAGCGACGTTCTACAACTTCAACCACCAGCACGTGCAGCGGTACATCCCCGCCGCATGGACCGTCACCACACCGGACAAGGTGCTCACGGCACGCCTGCGCGGCGCGGACCGAACGCTGCAGCGGCTGCTCGGGAAGGAGGCCCTCATGTCCACAAAGATGACCGAGGCGGCCGAACTGGCGCTGCACGCCACCGAAGCCTGCCGCCGAGAGGCACGGCCGCTGTACGCCGCCAACGCCGACCTCCCCGTACCCGAAGAACCGCACCTGGCTCTGTGGCACGCCGCGACGCTGCTGCGCGAACACCGGGGTGACGGTCACCTCGCCGCCCTGGCGATCGCCGGCCTGTCCGGCATCGAGGCGCTGGTCCTGCACAACGCCACCGGCACGGCACCGACATCGGCACTGTTCATGCGGACCCGCGGGTGGTCCGCGCAGCAATGGGACACCGCCCGGAACCAGTTGCGCGAGCGCGGCCTGCTGGACGAGGCAGGCAACCTCACGCAGGCGGGCACGGCCCTGCGCGGCGAGACCGAGGTGCTCACCGACCGCCTCGATGCCGCCCCGTACGACCACCTCGGCCGGGCCGCCACCGCACGCCTCACCGAACTGGCCAGCGGCTTCTCCGGAACCCTCAGGGCAGCGGGCGCCTTCCCCGCGGTGCACTTCGGCAAGGGCTGAGGCCTGCTTTCCGGCCCGGCGCGTCATCCTGGTCACGAACCCGGACGGCTGCCCCGCCCCTCGGCTCAGGGGCTCGGTCAACGGTCTGCTGTCCGGCATGGCATGGACCTGCGCCGGTTTGAGTCAAGGGCAACCAGCCGACACTGTTCACGCAGATCAAGGCGCTGCCGTGGAAGGACGCTCCGGTCGTGGACAACAGCGAGGACCGCGCCCACGGCCGCATCGAGCGGCACAGTGTCAAGGTCGTCACCGCCGCCGGGATCCTGTTTCCGCGCGCCCGCCAAGCCATCCAGATCACCCGCAAGACCCGGCGGCTCGACAGCACGAAATGGACCACCGAGATCGCCCAGGCGGTCACCAGCCTGACCGCCGAGCAGGCCACCGCGCGCCAGCTCGCCACGTGGGTACGAGGCCACTGGCGCATCGAAAACCGAGTGCACTTGGGTCCGCGACGTCACCTTCGACGAGGACCGATCTCAAATCCGACTTTGCCGGGATCCTGGTCCGGACGCTCAGAAAGTCGGGCGGGGTTCAGCGGCCGAACCGTGACTGCAACTGCTCAGGGAGACGTTCGCCCTGGATCCGGATGTTGGCCGCGGCCTCTTCGATCCGATGCAGGTCGCCGGTTGTCAGCTCGACGTCGAGTGCGCCCAGGTTCTCTTCCAGGCGGTGCAGCTTGGTGGTGCCGGGGATCGGCACGAACCACGGCTTCTGCGCCAGCACCCAGGCGAGAGCGATCTGGGCCGGAGTGGCTCCCTTGTCGTCGGCAATCTGCTGCAGCAGGTCGATCAGCACCTGGTTGGTTTGCCGTGCTTCAGGGCTGAAGCGCGGAAGCAGGCGGCGGAGGTCGTTGTCGGCCAGTGACGTGCTGGAATCGATCTTGCCGGTCAAAAATCCTTTGCCGAGCGGGCTATAGGAAACCAGACCGATGCCCAGTTCTTCCAAGGTCGGAATGATTTCGGTTTCGTGCTCGCGCATCCAGAGCGAGTACTCGCTTTGCAGTGCCGTTACTGGCTGAACGGCGTGGGCGCGACGAATCGTCGCGGCACCGGCCTCGGACAAGCCGAAGTGCTTTACCTTGCCTTCGGCGATCAGCTCCTTGACCGTGCCGGCCACGTCTTCAATGGGCACGTTGGGGTCGACGCGGTGTTGGTAGAGCAGGTCGATGCTTTCGGTTTGAAGACGCTTGAGCGAGGCCTCGGTCACTTGGCGGATCTGCTCGGGTCTGCTGTCGACCCCGGACATCGGGGTCGGCCCGTGCTCGCCGTGCCTGATTCCAAACTTGGTGGCGATCACCACCTGGTCGCGGACCGGTGCCAGCGCCTGGCCGACCAAGTCCTCATTGGTAAACGGTCCGTAGACCTCGGCAGTGTCGAAGAAAGTCACGCCGTGGTCAACGGCCGCCCGCAGCAGCTTCGTCATCTCGGCCGTGTCTTGTGGCTGACCGTAGAAGAAACTCATGCCCATGCAGCCGAGCCCGAGAGCCGAGACTTCGAGGTGTTGTCCTAGTTTGCGTTTTTGCATTAGAGATACTCCTGGGATATTGGTCGTCTGGCTCCCGCTTATTAGTGTTCAGCCGGGAGCCGGTATAGAAGTTGGACAGCCTTCGGGGACGGCCGGCGAGACCCTAGTGATAAAGGCATGCCCTCAACGCTATGGCTTTGGAGTGCACTCCAAGCAAGCGGAACAGGTAAGAAATCGGCAAGGTGCTCCCGCGGGGCGGCGGCTGCACCCCTGGGTGCTCCCGGGCCGCTCAGTACTCCAGCTGTAGATCGCGATCTTCGTAATGCGGGGCCGGCTGGGCTTGGTGGCTGCGGTGGGATGGTGCCTAGGGTGCCGGGGTGATCGCGATGCCAGAGGAGTTCGCACAGAGCACTGTCGACCGCGAGGGGGAGGCCGGGGTGGTGTGGCTCGCCGAGTTGCCCGGGATCGTGGAGGAGCTGCTGGGGCGCTGGGGGTGTATGCCGGATGGCGAGGTCATGCACGGGGGCGTTGGTGTCATCGTTCCGGTACGGCGGCGGGCTGAGGAGGGCGCCGTGCTGAAGGTGTCGTTTCCGCATCCCGGCAACGTTCACGAGCCGGATGCGTTCGTTGCGTGGGGTGGGTGCGGTGCCGTCCTACTGCATGAGCGCGACGACGAGCGGTTCGCGATGCTGCTGGAGCGGGTTCAGCCGTCGACCCTGGCGGAGGTCGAGGACGGCGACGAGGTGGTGACGGTCGCCGGGCGGCTCAATCGCCGCCTGGCCATCCCCGCACTGCCCGGCCTGCCCCGGCTGCGTGAGCAGGCCGATGTCTGGGAGGAGCAACTGTGCAAGGACGCCGTGGAGCTGCCGCAGGCGCCGCCGCGCAAGGTGCTGGACGCCGCCGTGGCGACCGTTCGGGAGCTGGGTCGGGTCCAGCCGGACACCCTCATCCATGGCGACTTTCATCCCCGGAACATCCTGCGTGCCGACCGGGAGCCGTGGCTGGCGGTCGACCCCAAGGGGTACGTGGGAGACCCCGCCTACGACGGCGGCACACTGCTGAAGTCCCGCGCGCTGATGCTCCTCGAAGCGGATGACCTGCGCAAGGCTGTCCACCGGGTCTTGGACGTCTTCGCCGAGGCCGCAGAACTCGACCGTGAACGCGTCCAGCGGTGGGCCCAGTTCCATGCCGTCCAGGCTGCGTTCTGGGGCCGCCGCCACGGCTTTCGTATCGCCCGCAGCGGACCACGGCTGGACTGGCTCACCGAATTCGCCGACCGCCTGGCTGAGTTGCTCACCGAACGCACGTAGAACGTGATGGTGCTGGCCGGGTCCGGTGGGTGGACGAGTGTGGCCACCGTTGACCATCGTGAGCTGTGTGGACTGACGATGAGATGGCGGCCAAAGGTCACAGCGTGGATCCGGCCCGGTGGCGGGAGACGTTCGCGGCGGTCATGGGCCGCATCGCGGGCCGATTCGCCCGATACGAACCCCGTTTGCGGGCCGGGCGGCTGGTACTGGGCCTGCTGTCGGACTTGCCCCACAAGAACTGCTGGGCGATCGCGGAGTGGGCCGGGGAGGCCAGCCCGCACGGTATGCAGCATCTCTTGTGCCGGGCCTCCTGGGGTGCATCTCTCGGCCGGGCGCGGTGCGAAGGGACAACGGCTCTACGACTGCACCGTCGTCGACCTCGCCGACCCGACGCCGGGCAGCCACCAGCTCCCGATCCGCCGCAGCCGCACCACCGGCGAACTCGCCTACTACCGCTGCGACTCCACCGAGCCAGTCCCGCTGACCGTGCTGGTCAAGCGAGAAGTGTCATGCTTCCGGGCGGAGTTGTACGCGTGTCTGACCGCGCGGGGCGAGGCGTTGTTCGAGGCGTTGGTTCGAGTTGTGCGACGCGCTGCTGTGCGCGGTTGGGCCGGTGCGGACGCTCGTCGACCTGGCGCTCGCGCCGGAACACCGCCGCGGGCACGGCGCCCTCTACGCCGGCCTCAACCAGGGACGGATCGACGTGACCCGACTGCGCCGTGCGCTGGTCTCGATGCCGAAGCCGAGGGCCGCGGACTGTCGTATCGTGCTGGCCGCGGACGTCCCGCCATGGCTGCGGCCGGACGTCGACACCTGCCCTGACCGGACCTTCTGCCACGTTCGGCCGGGGTGAAGGGACCGGGGTCACCCCGGCCGGCGAACCACGCAGCCAGGGGCCCGGGTGCGCTGCCGCCCGGCGGTGGCAGCACACCCGGACCTGACGGTCAGCGGGCGCGGGCCGGGGCGGCTGTCACCCGAGGGAGATCGGGTCGGTGCCGAAGGTCCAGGAGCTTCCGGACCTCGCGTAGACCTGGATCGGGGTGCTGCCGTAGTCCTCGCCGGAGATGGAGTCGCACTGGCCGGGCGCGAGGACGGGAGTGATGTGCCCCGGGCTGGTGACGTTGTCGCCCGCCGTGTCCTTGATCCAGAAATAGAAGCTGTTCGCCGAGCTCTGGTAGTTGCACAGCCGGGCGGACACCCACGGGTTGTCGTCCAACGTGTGCCAGCCAGTGATCTCCACGCCGTGCGCAGAGTTGGAGTCGGATCCGGTTGCGGCGGATGCGCTTCCCGACGCGAGCCCCAGCCCCGTGACGGTCAGTGCGGTCACTGCGGCGAGGGAGGCGACTCGGCGCCCCAGTTTGAACTGCATGTCTTCCCCTTCGATTCGGACGGGACGAACGATCCGTGTTCACAACCCTCTGACAAGTCATGGCACGGACAACTGTCCGACAAGCCATGCCTCGCAGAGGGAGTGGGTGCAGCTACTTCTCCTGCGTGCTCGCCGCTATATGGAGATCGGCGGCGTCTCTCCCCCGTACCAGTAGGCAGGACTGGTGAAGAAGGAAACTCCGTAGTAGGTGCCGGAGCCAGGGAACACCGTGTTGGAGAAGACATCGCTGCCGGGTCCCCACACGACGTTGCAGTGTTCAAGCTGCCAGGGAGAATGTTCTGGTTGCTGTCAACAACCTCTGCACAGCGGTTGATGTGGGTGTTGTTCGAGCCGCTCGTCTGGACCTCGGTCCATATATCACCCGCGCCGTCTCCATCCACACACGTCCTGACTTGAAGGCCATCCGCGGACAGATAGCGGCAGCCGCCACCTGACTGGTCGGCCGAGGCGGCGCCCGCAGCGCCAATGGAGATGCCCGTGACAAGTGCCAAAGCGGCTGCGCCGCCGGCGACAGCCCGTCGAAACCTCATGGTTCGTTCCTCTTGTAGGCGGGCGCTGCTGTGAGACGTCCTGTCGGAACTCGAAGCCACGCGGCCATGGGGAGCTGGGAAGGGTCTGTCTGCACAGTGAAGAGAAGTGCCGTCGCGCGCGTGGAGGTTGCCGAGGTAGAGCAGGCTGACGGCATCCGGATGTACTTGCCGCTGCTGGACGGCACTGGGCTGGGGCACGAGACGTTCTCGACGGGGGCGCCGGCCGGGGTTGCGGCGACGAGGCCAGCGGTGGTGAGGCCGGCCGCGATGCCTCCGGCCGTCAGTTTCAGGGCGAGTTTCATGTGGTCCCCCCCGACGTCTGTGCGTCAACGGCCTGTGTCGATCTTGCCAACTCACCCACAGGCCGCGGGCTGCTCTCCAGTCATCTCGCTGAACGCCATCAGCACGGGCCCGCGTCGCTGTTGCCCGAGTTCGCGCCACTGGCATAGGCGTGCCACGAGCCGTAGCCCTCGCCGCAGGCGAGGGAGATATTGACCGTCGCCTGCCAGGTGTCGGGCTTGGAGTTGTGGATCGGAACCCAGCCGGTGGTGACGTCCTGCGGGCCGAGGATCGTCTCGGTGTTGTTGCACGGAGGGTTGGCGAACCCTTGCGGCCTGAGGCAGGGGTTCGCTGACCAGTTGCTCGGGAGCGGGTCGTTGCGGTGGTTGACCCAGTAGCTGTAGGAGTACTGGAAGTGGGCGCGGGCGCTGCCGCAGCTGTCGTACTGCTGCTCCACCTGGCCGGCGTACTCGCCGCCGACATAGATGTTGCCAGGGGCGCCGATGTCGATGATGGTGCAGTTGGCGGGGGCGGCGTGTGCGACTCCGCCGACGTCGATGATGGTGCCGCCTGCGACGGCCAGGGTCGCGGCGGCCATGGCGATGGTGCGTCGGGCCGTTCCGAGTTTCAGCATGGGTGTGTTTCCCCCGTGTAGTTGATACCCCTTGCCGGAGCATCTGGTTGTTCCTCTGGTTTCGTGCTGCCGCTTGGGTCGACCTTGCGCGAAGTGGCAGGTCCAGGCTGCCCGGGGCGCTGGAGTGGAGTCACGTTTTCCGTACGAATCCGTACAGCCCGCTTATAGACTCTCCTTGTCAGCAGCACGGCTTCACGGGGGAGCGAGCGTCGTGGGTGGGCAGCGGGGTGCTATGCCGGATCCGAGCAAGGCGGCGGATCTGGCGGAGTTCGTCTGTTTGCTGGGTGAGTTGCGGGCCTGGGCGGGGATGCCGTCGTACCGGGTGCTTGTCAAAAGGGTCGGGCCGCTGATGCGACCGGCACGGGTTGTCTCACTGTCCACGGTCGTGGACGCTTTCAAGACCGGACGCAGTCGCCTGGACCTGGACCTGGTCGTGGGAATCGTCCGGGCGCTGGGGGCGGACGAACCTGCGGTCGATCTCTGGCGCAAGGCATGCATCAAGGTCCACGGGCTGGCCAAGACCGGCGGCCCAGTCGGCGTCTTCGGTCAACTACCCAGGGATCTGGCGACGTTCACCGGGCGCCGTGAGGAACTCGCGCGCCTGATCGCGGCCGCGACGCAGCATCACGACCGCAGCGGTGCGACCACGGTCGTGATCTCCGCGGTCGAGGGCATGGCCGGGGTCGGCAAGACCCAGCTAGCGATCCATGCCGCCCACAAACTGGTACGCGCCGGGCACTTCATCGACGTGCAGCTGCATGTGAACCTGCGCGGCTTCGACCCCGAACTCCCGCCCGCGGACCCGTCCGCGGTGTTGGAGGCGTTCCTGCGGCAGCTGGGAGTAGCCGCGCAGCAGATCCCCGAGAGTCGGGACGAGCGGGCGGCGATGTACCGCGACCGAATGCGGGATCGCCGTGCCTTGGTGCTGCTGGACAACGCCGCCACCGAGGACCAGGTCCGCGACCTCATCCCAGCCGGGCCCACATGCCTGGTCCTGATCACCAGCCGCCGCAGTCTCGCCGGACTCGACGGTGCCTCCCCGCACCTGATCGACACTTTCACCCAGACCGAAGCACTCGACCTGCTCACCCGGATCGCCGGACACGACCGTGTGGCCGCCGAACCCGAAGCTGCCGCACGCGTCATCGGGTACTGCGACCGCCTCCCACTCGCCCTGGCGCTGACCGCCGCCCGGTTACGCTCCCGGCCCGCCTGGAGCCTGGCCGAACTCGCCGACCGGATGCAGGCCGGGCGTCTGGAGGCGATCAGCGCCGGCGGCCGCGCAATACGCCCTGTGTTCGACGCGTCCTACCAGGCACTCCCAGACAGGGCACAGCAGGTGTTCCGCCTCATCGGCCTTCACCCCGGCCCGGACTTCAGCGCAGCGGCGGCCGCCGCATTGGCGGGCATCACCGCCGGCGGGGCCGCCGAGGTACTGGAACTGCTCCTGGACGAACACCTGCTCCAGCAAAAGCGCAGCGGGCGCTTCGAACTCCACGACCTGCTCCGCGCCTACGCCAGTGAGCAGGCCAACACCATTGACCCTGGCCAGGAGCGCCGCGCTGCAGTGCACCGGATGCTGGATCACTATGGGCATACCGCACACGACGCCGCCCTGCTGTTGGAACGGGGCCGGGACCCGCTGAACCTGCCCCCGCCGCAACCGGGGGTCTGCCTGGAACACTTCGCCGATCACGAGCGGGCGCTGGCCTGGTTCACCACCGAACATGCCGTGCTTCTAAGCGCCGTAGGCCACGCCGCCGCCACCGGTTTCCACGCCCACACCTGGCAGCTGGCCCACTCCCTCGCCACCTACCTCGATCGGCGCGGGAACTGGCACGACCTTGCCGCCGTCGGCAACACCGCCATAGACGCCGCCGACCGGCTGGCCGACCCCCTCGGGAAGGCCATCGCCCACAATATCGTCGCCCGCGCCCACCGCCGCCATGGCAACTATGAGGACGCCCAGCATCACCTGCGCCAGGCACTCGACCTGTTCGGCCGGATCGGTAACCTGGATGGGCAGGCCGATACGTACATCGAACTCGCCAGAGTGAAGGCATGGCAGAGCCCTCCTGCCATTGCCGAAGCACGTGCACTTGCCCGTCAGGCCCACGCCTTGTACCAGTCCCGTGGCCACCGGCTGGGGCAGGCCCAGACCCTGACCGCCATCGGCTGGTCGCACGCGCGCCTTGGCGACTATGCACAGGCCTTGACCTGCTGCCGACAGGCTCTGCCTGTCCTTGAAGAATTCGACGACCGTGAACGGCAGGCCCATGCCTGGGACAGCATTGCCTACGCCCACAGCTGCCTGGGTCAGCACACTCAAGCCGTCGCGTGCTACAGACTCGCCCTTGATCTGTGCCGCGGCCTCGGCGACCGCCCGCTAGAAGCAGACATCCTCAATCGCTTCGGCGACGCCCACCATGCCGCGCACTGCCCCGATGCAGCCCACGATGCCTGGCAACAGGCCCTGGACATCCTCACCGAACTCGATCAACCCTACGCCGACCAGATCCGCAGCAAGCTCGGTCTGTACGGTGACCGGTGGGAAGTCCCGGACAGGGGGCGTGTCAGAGGGCAGTATGAGAGAACGTTCCGAACCGGCATGACCTTCTTGTAGTCGCCTCCCTCATCGGCAGCGAGACGGGACACCCGTTGCGGCGAGAGCCGTACGCCTTGTCACCGCTGACGTGACCGGGCCGGGTGCGGGGCCGCTCGTCCTGCGGGCGAATACTGCAACTCTCGAATACCGGCACCCCACCAGTGCGCGGAGCGCCGCCGAAGGCGCCCTTGACTGACCGGACCAGCCCCACACTCAGCAGTCGGGCGGCCCGTCACGGTCCCGGCCCAGGTGGGGAATTACGCCGCGCAGATCATGTAGTCCGTGGGGGGATCACGCAGCCGCTCACAAGGCGCGGCCACCGCCGTACCCGTCGGATCACCGACCCCGCGATTTCCCAGGCGGCCCCACTGGCCGCCAAACGCCGGAGTCCTGCCCCGGCCGCGCACGCAGACGCTGACCGGGGCGGTCCCGTACACAAAGAGGGGAACTACTTGCTCACGGGGGGCAGGAATCCCATCCCCCTGTCCTATTGGCCACGCGGTGGACATCGCCGGTGGGAAAAGGACCCGGGATCCGGGATCCCACAGCAGGTCACCCTCCGTAGGCCCCCGAGGCCGTGAGCCGCAGCGCGGTGTCGATCAGCGGCACATGGCTGAAGGCCTGCGGGAAGTTGCCCACCTGGCGCTGGAGCCTGGGATCCCACTCCTCGGCGAGCAGCCCGAGGTCGTTGCGGAGCCCGAGCAGCTTCTCGAAGAGCTTGCGCGCCTCGTCCACCCGCCCGATCATCGCCAGGTCGTCGGCGAGCCAGAACGAGCAGGCGAGGAAGGCGCCCTCGTCGCCCTCCAGTCCGTCGACGCCCGCGGCGCCGCCCGTGGTCGGGTAGCGCAGGACGAAGCCGTCCGGTGTGGACAGTTCGCGCTGGATGGCCTCGACGGTGCCGATGACGCGCTTGTCGTCCGGCGGCAGGAACCCCATCTGCGGGATGAGCAGCAGGGACGCGTCCAGCTCCTTCGAGCCGTAGGACTGCGTGAAGGTGTTGCGTTCCTTGTCGTAGCCCCGCTCGCAGACATCGCGGTGGATGTCGTCGCGCAGCTCGCGCCAGCGCTCGATGGGCCCGTCGGCGTCCCCGGACTCGATCAGCTTGATGGTCCGGTCGACGGCGACCCAGGCCATCACCTTGGAGTGCACGAAGTGGCGGCGCGGCCCGCGCACCTCCCAGATGCCCTCGTCGGGCTGGTCCCAGTGGTCCTCCAGATACCGGATCAGCTTGAGCTGGAGCAGGGACGCGTAGTCGCTGCGGGCAAGGCCCGTCATATGGGCGAGGTGCAGGGCCTCGGTGACTTCGCCGTACACATCGAGCTGGAGCTGTCCGGCCGCGCCGTTGCCCACCCGGACGGGGCCCGAGTTCTCGTAGCCCGGCAGCCAATCCAGCTCCGCCTCGCCGAGCTCGCGCTCCCCGGCGATCCCGTACATGATCTGCAGGTTCTCCGGGTCGCCCGCGACGGCCCGCAGCAGCCACTCGCGCCAGGCGCGGGCCTCCTCGCGGTAGCCGGTGCGCAGCAGTGACGAGAGCGTGATCGCCGCGTCGCGGAGCCAGGTGTAGCGGTAGTCCCAGTTGCGGGAGCCGCCGATGTCCTCGGGCAGTGAGGTCGTCGGCGCGGCGACGATGCCGCCGGTCGGCGCGTAGGTGAGCGCCTTGAGGGTGATCAGCGAGCGGACCACGGCCTCGCGGTAGGGGCCGTGGTACGTGCACTGCTCGACCCAGTCGCGCCAGAAGTCCTCGGTGGCCACCAGCGAGTTCTCCGGCTCGGGCAGCGCGGGCGGGGCCTTGTGCGAGGGCTCCCAGCTGATGGTGAAGGCGATCCTGTCGCCCGGTCCGACGGTGAAGTCGGAGTACGTCGTGAGGTCCTCGCCGTAGGTGTCGGCCGAGGTGTCCAGCCAGACGGAGTCGGGCCCAGCGACCGCGACCGTGCGCCCGTCCACCTTGTGGACCCAGGGCGTCACCCGCCCGTAGCTGAACCGCATCCGGAGTGCGGAGCGCATCGGGACGCGCCCGCTCACCCCTTCCACGATCCGGATCAGCTGGGGGGCGCCGTCACGCGGCGGCATGAAATCCGTCACACGGACGGTGCCGCGCGGCGTGTCCCACTCCGATTCGAGGATCAGTGAATCCCCGCGGTAGCGGCGCCGGTCAGCGACCGGCGGACATGCCGAAGGGGCATGCGCGGGTCCCAGCCGCCAGAAACCGTTTTCCTCGGTCCCCAGCAGTCCGGCAAAGACGGCGTGCGAGTCGAAGCGGGGCAGGCACAGCCAGTCGGCCGTCCCGTCCCGGCAGACCAGGGCGGCGGTCTGCATGTCTCCGATGAGTGCGTAATCCTCGATGCGCCCGGCCACGTGCAATCTCCAGTCGAACGGCCACGTCGCCCCTCGGGGCGCTTGTGTTGCAGTCAAGGGCTGTTTGGAATAAGCGCTGACGAGCGCCGGCGGGCGCAAGTTCCGGAGAACGGGCGGGGGTGGTGCCGGCTTCCGGCCGTCTCGGCAGCGAGTGTCCGAGCAGGATACGACGCACCCAGGTGATCCGCATGACCTGCCAGGCACCCTGACTGGTCCGAACGGGTGAGTGTTGAGTGACCGGATTGCGGCCGTCCGGTGAAGGTTGAGCTGTGTGTGGCGGAGGGGGTGCTGTGCGTGGCCGGGAGCGGTCTCCCGCCGTCGCTGATACCCTGGTGGCCCGTGGACCGGTGGTCATTACGCCCCGAACCGCAGCGACGGCACCCCCGGAATTCTCCGGGCCCCGTGTCGGCACGCACTCCAGATCGCGACCACGGGAGCCCCCTCTTGGCCATGCAGGCCCGCAACTCAACATCCGCGACGACCAAGCACATCTTCGTCACCGGGGGTGTCGCCTCTTCCCTCGGCAAGGGTCTGACCGCCTCCAGTCTCGGTGCGCTCCTCAAGGCCCGCGGCCTGCGGGTCACGATGCAGAAGCTCGACCCGTACCTGAACGTCGACCCGGGCACGATGAACCCGTTCCAGCACGGTGAGGTGTTCGTCACCAACGACGGCGCCGAGACCGACCTGGACATCGGCCACTACGAGCGTTTCCTCGACGTGGACCTCGACGGTTCCGCCAACGTCACGACGGGACAGGTCTACTCGACGGTCATCGCCAAGGAGCGGCGCGGCGAGTACCTCGGTGACACGGTGCAGGTCATCCCGCACATCACCAACGAGATCAAGCACCGCATCCGCCGGATGGCCACGGACGACGTCGACGTCGTCATCACCGAGGTCGGCGGCACGGTCGGCGACATCGAGTCGCTGCCGTTCCTGGAGACCGTCCGCCAGGTCCGCCACGAGGTGGGCCGGGACAACGTCTTCGTGGTGCACATCTCGCTGCTGCCCTACATCGGCCCCTCCGGCGAGCTGAAGACCAAGCCCACCCAGCACTCCGTCGCGGCCCTGCGCAACATCGGCATCCAGCCCGACGCGATCGTGCTGCGCGCCGACCGCGACGTACCGACCGCCATCAAGCGCAAGATCTCGCTGATGTGCGATGTCGACGAGGACGCCGTGGTGGCCTGCGTCGACGCCAAGTCGATCTACGACATCCCGAAGGTGCTGCACACCGAGGGACTGGACGCCTACGTCGTCCGCAAGCTCGACCTGCCGTTCCGCGACGTGGACTGGTCCACCTGGGACGACCTGCTCGACCGCGTCCACAACCCCGACCACGAGGTCACCGTCGCGCTGGTCGGCAAGTACATCGACCTGCCCGACGCCTATCTCTCGGTCACCGAGGCCATCCGGGCGGGCGGCTTCGCCAACCGGGCCCGGGTCAAGGTCAAGTGGGTCACTTCCGACGACTGCAAAACGCAGGCCGCCGCGAAGAAGCAGCTCGGGGACGTCGACGCGATCTGCATCCCGGGCGGCTTCGGCGAGCGCGGGGTCGACGGCAAGGTCGGCGCGATCCAGTACGCCCGCGAGAACCGGATCCCGCTGCTCGGCCTCTGCCTGGGCCTCCAGTGCATCGTCATCGAAGCGGCGCGGAACGTCGCGGGCATCCCCGATGCCAACTCCACCGAGTTCGACGCGGCCACCGGCCACCCGGTGATCTCCACGATGGAGGAGCAGCTGGCCTACGTCGAGGGCGCCGGCGACCTGGGCGGCACCATGCGGCTCGGCCTCTACCCGGCGAAGCTCGCCGAGGGCTCGCTCGTCCGTGAGGCGTACGAGGACCAGCCGTACGTCGAGGAGCGCCACCGCCACCGCTACGAGGTCAACAACACCTACCGCGCCGAGCTGGAGACCAAGGCCGGTCTGGTCTTCTCGGGCACGTCCCCCGACAACAAGCTCGTCGAGTACGTCGAGTACCCCCGCGAGGTGCACCCCTACCTCGTCGCCACCCAGGCCCACCCGGAGCTGCGCTCCCGGCCCACCCGGCCGCACCCGCTCTTCGCGGGTCTGGTGAAGGCCGCCGTGGCGCGCAAGACGGGCAAGTAGCACGCGGACACGGGCGTTACGGTTGACCGGGGCGGGGTTCTCATGAGCCCCCGCCCCGGTTTCCGCATTTGAGAGGACGCTTCCATGGCCATCAGGGACACCGCAGAGGAGTGGCAGGTCACCGCGACCACCACCCCCTTCACCGGGAACAAGACCAGCGTCCGCACCGACGACGTCGTGATGCCCGACGGGACCGTCGTGCACCGCGACTACCAGGTCCACCCCGGCTCGGTGGCCGTCCTCGCACTCGATGACGAGGACAAGGTCATCGTCCTGCGCCAGTACCGCCACCCCGTACGGCAGAAGCTCTGGGAGATCCCGGCGGGACTGCTCGACATCCCCGGCGAGAACCCGCTGCACGCCGCGCAGCGCGAGCTGTACGAAGAGGCGCACGTCAAGGCCGAGAACTGGCGGGTGCTCGCCGATGTGTACCCGACGCCGGGCGGCTGCGACGAAGCCGTACGGATCTTCCTCGCCCGTGAGGTCTCCGAGGCCGAGGGCGCGCGCTTCGAGGTCTCCGAGGAGGAGGCGGACATGGAGCACGCCCGGGTCGACCCCGCGGAGCTCGTCCGGGGCGCGCTCGCCGGAGAGCTGCACAACACCTGCCTGGTCGTGGGGGCCCTGGCGCTCACCGCCGCCCTCAACGGCGACGGCCTGGACGCACTGCGCCCGGCCGACGCCCCCTGGCCCGCCCGGCCCTTCGAGGCGTAGAACGGCACCGCCCGGCCACCGGCACTTTCCGGCCCCCTCTTTTCGGCCCCTCTTTTCGGCTTTCGATCTGATGATCTGCTGATCCGATTGAGGGACATGCCTACTGTGCCCGCCCCGCCCCACCTGGTTCGTCTGAATACGTGAACTACGCTCGGCACCGTCCCGTCCGGGCCCCCGGCGGGCCGGTGCGCAGGCGGACGGAGCGAGCCCGTGACGGATCAGGCGGTGGACGCGGTCGACCGGGTCACGACATCGGACGCCGACCGGACGACCGGTCACTTCTTCGGCAGGCAGCGGGAGTTGAAGGCGCTGCGCGCCGACATCGAGCGGGCAGGTCTGGACACCATGGCCGGCCGCAAGGGCGCCCGCCCCCGGGTGCTGCTCATCGCGGGAAAGCCGGGGTCGGGGCGGAGCGCACTCGCCGCCGAACTGGCCGGACAGCTCACCGCCGACTACCCGGACGGGGTGCTGAGCGCCCGGCTCACCACACCCGGCGGCGACCGGGTGCCCGACGGGGACACCGCACGCCGGCTGCTCGGCGCGCTCGGCGTCCCCGCTCCCGCGGGCGCCGCCGACGACGACCTCACCGGACTGGTCCGCGAGGCACTGGCCGGGCGCCGGGTCCTGCTCGTCCTGGACGACGCGGCCGACGCCGGACAGGTCGATCCTTTCCTTCCCGACATCTCGGACTCCCTGGTCGTGGCCGTCTCCACCGGCCCGCTGACCGGTATCCCCGATGTCAGGCCCTGCACGCTCGGCGGTCTGGACACCGGGTCCGCCGTCGGACTGCTGGGAGATTTCACCGGCGCGGTCCGCGTCACCGTGGACCCGCGGACCGCCGAGGCGCTGTCCGAGGAGTGCGGCGGGCAGCCCGCGGCACTGGTGCTGCTCGGCGGCTGGCTCGCCGCCAGGCCCAAGCTGTCGGTCGCGGACGTCGCCCAGCAGTTCCGGAACCTGCCCGACGCGGATGACGGGCCCGCGGCCGCCCGCCCGCTGGCCCGCGCCTTCCGGTTCGTGTACGGCTCCCTCCCGCAGCCGGCCGCCCGGATACTGCGGCTGCTGGCCCTCGCCCCCGCCGGACTGGCCGACGCGCACACGGCGTCAGCGCTGGCCGGCTGCTCGGTGTCCGCCGCCCGGTCCACCCTGGAGGACTTCGCCGGGCTGGGCCTGCTGCGCGCCTGTTCGGAGGGGCAGTTCGAGGTGCCGGGCTGCCTCGCCCCGCTGCTCCGCGCACTGATGGAGGCCCAGGACCGGCCCGCCGAGGTGCAGCTGGCCAGGGCGCGGCTGCTGGAGCGGACCGTGCGGCTGCTCCAGTCCTGCCGGGCGGTCACCGACCCGGACGGCTCGCCGTCCCGCAGGAAACTGGCCGGGCTGCCCCGCACGCTGCGCTTCGCGAACGCCCCGGCCGCCGCCGAGTGGCTCCGGCTGCGGGAGCCCGCGCTGCTCGCGAGCGCACGGCTGGCGGTCGCGGACGGCGAGCTGGACACGCTGGCCAGACGGCTGGTCGCCGCGTTCGTAAGGGCCCTGACCGCGCACCGCGGTGCCGAGGCCGCCGCCGCCGAGCTGTACGGCCTCCACCAGCTGGTGCTGGGCGTCGCCGAGCGGCGCGGGCTGCACCGGGAGCAGGCGGCGGCGCTGCTGAACCTCGCCGATCTCGACGCGCGGACCGGCCGCACCCGCGAGGCCCTGGACCGCTACCGGGCCGCGCTGGACGCCGGACGCGCGGCGAACGACCCGTACGCGACCGGCCGGGCGACGGAATCCGTCGGCGGCGCCTACCAGGAGCTGGGGGACTGGCAGCGGGCCTGCGACTGGTACGGGCGAGCGCTCTCCCAGCGGCAGGCGCGGGGGGAACTGGCGGACGAGTCCCGGCTCCACGGACGGCTCGGCACCGTGCACACCTATGCGGGCCACTACACCGACGCGCTGCGCAGCTGGCGGGCAGCCGTGGCCGGGTACCGCAGGGCGGGGGACCTGCCGGCCCAGGCGCGGGCGCTCAGCGAGGTGGCCCGGGTGCAGGAGTACGCGGGGCGCCCCGACGAGTCGCTCCGCACCTGCACGGAGGCGGTGGAGTGGGCCCGGCGCGCCGATGACGTGCGGCTTCAGGCGGCGCTGCACCTGCGGCTGGCCGACACCCTGGAGCGGCTGGGCGACTCGGCGGCGGCCCAGCTCCACCGCGGTTCGGCTGAGAGATTGCTGGCCGATTAGAGATTTGCCTACGAAATCCGTGGTGGCTCGACTGAAGATTATTGCTTTGGAAGGCTAGACAGCGCGAAGTCCTTCATTAACACTGGTTTTCATCGCGTCCATCCGGGATGCCTCAGCTCTGCTGTGCATTGCCGGATATATGCGTCATCTCCAGAACATCACCCCCCAGATTCAAGGACCGTGATCGACGTGCTGGTCGGCATCCCCCGCGAGGTCAAGAACAACGAGTTCCGGGTGGCCATCACCCCGGCAGGCGTGCACGAGCTGGTGCGCCATGGACACCAGGTCGTCATCGAGCAGAGTGCGGGCGTCGGCTCCGCGATCACCGATGAGGAGTACGTGGCCGCAGGCGCGCGCATCCTCCCCACGGCCGACGAGGTGTGGGCCGCCGCTGACCTGCTGCTCAAGGTCAAGGAGCCCATCGCCGAGGAGTACCACCGCCTCCGCAAGGACCAGACGCTCTTCACCTACCTGCACCTCGCCGCTTCCCGCGCGTGCACGGACGCCCTGCTGGAGTCCGGCACCACGGCCATCGCGTACGAGACGGTCGAGACCGCGAACCGCCAGCTGCCGCTGCTCGCCCCGATGTCGGAGGTGGCCGGCCGGCTCGCCCCGCAGGTCGGCGCGTACCACCTGATGCGCTCGGCGGGCGGCCGCGGTGTGCTGCCCGGCGGTGTGCCCGGTACGGCGGCGGGCGAGGCGGTCGTCATCGGCGGCGGCGTCTCCGGCTGGAACGCCACGCAGATCGCCATCGGCATGGGCTTCCACGTCACGCTGCTGGACAAGGACATCAACAAGCTCCGCGAGGCGGACCGGATCTTCGGCACCAAGGTGCAGACGATCGTCTCGAACGCGTTCGAGCTGGAGAAGGCGGTCGTCGCCGCGGACCTCGTCATCGGCGCCGTGCTCATCCCCGGTGCCAAGGCGCCGAAGCTCGTCACCAACGCGCTCGTCGCCAAGATGAAGCCCGGAAGTGTACTTGTCGACATTGCGATTGATCAGGGCGGCTGCTTCGAGGACTCGCGTCCGACCACGCACGCCGAGCCGACCTTCCAGGTCCACAACTCGGTGTTCTACTGCGTGGCGAATATGCCGGGCGCAGTGCCGCGTACGTCGACCTACGCCCTCACCAACGCCACGCTCCCGTACATCGTGGAGCTCGCGAACCGGGGCTGGGAGGACGCGCTGCGCCGCGACCCCGCGCTCGCGCTGGGTCTCAACACGCATGACGGGCAGGTCGTTTACCGCTCGGTCGCCGAGGACCTCGGTCTTCCGCACGTCGAACTGAGCACCTTGCTCGGCTGACCCGTCAACACGCGTCGTCAATCTCACGCAACCGGCCGGACCTTGCACGCCGAGGTCCGGCCGGTTGCGCGTCTGCCCCCTTTGCGCCCCTCGTTCAACTCGCCGCGAACGTAACCCTTTAGCCGTTTCGTACACCCGTGAAACCCGCCGAGTGATCCCTGTACGCCCTTGACACCGGGGTGTTCCGTTGCCGACACATCGGGCCGGGTCCGGCGGATTGTGTTGCTGCGGACCGGTGACACGCCATAGAGTCGCCCATCGTCGGCATGGTGCCACGCTGACCTATCGATAAAGTTTCCTGGTCACGTCCAAGGAGGTAAGACGACTTGTGAATGAGTCGACATTTACTCCCGGGGGTGGTCGATCAGGAACGCCTGCTCGGGGCCACGGCCCTGCGGGGCGCGAGGCTGTCGGCTCCGTCGCTGTCCGCGCCTCCGCGAGCCACCAGACCCACCCGCACATGACGACAGCCCACCAGAGTATGGACGGCCTACACGTGAACGCCAGGGCCGGCGACCGGAGTGGCGATACGACCACCCATCTCGCCGTCTACAACGAGGTCCCCGAGGGTCACTTCTACGACCCCGACGCCGAGTACGAGCCCGACCCGGAGTACGCGGCCACGCTCGCCCCGGACGCTGCCCGCCAGCGCCGCGAGCGGATCGGCCCGACCGGACGGCCGCTGCCGTACTTCCCGATTCCAGGACCGCTGACCGATCACGGTCCCGCCAAGATCATCGCGATGTGCAACCAGAAGGGCGGCGTGGGCAAGACCACGTCGACCATCAACCTGGGCGCCGCCCTCGCGGAGTACGGACGGCGGGTGCTGCTGGTCGACTTCGACCCGCAGGGCGCGCTCTCCGTCGGTCTCGGTGTGAACCCGATGGAGCTCGACCTCACCGTCTACAACCTGCTCATGGAGCGGGGCATGGCGGCGGACGAGGTCCTGCTCAAGACCGCAGTGCCCAACATGGACCTGCTGCCCAGCAATATCGACCTGTCGGCCGCCGAAGTGCAGCTCGTCAGCGAGGTGGCCCGGGAGTCCACGCTCCAGCGCGCGCTCAAGCCGCTGATGCAGGACTACGACTACATCGTGATCGACTGCCAGCCGTCGCTCGGTCTGCTGACCGTGAACGCGCTGACGGCCGCGCACAAGGTCATCGTGCCGCTGGAGTGCGAGTTCTTCGCGCTGCGCGGGGTGGCCCTGCTGACCGAGACCATCGAGAAGGTCCAGGAGCGGCTCAACCCCGACCTGGAGCTCGACGGGATCCTGGCCACGATGTACGACTCCCGTACGGTGCACAGCCGCGAGGTGCTCGCGCGTGTCGTCGAAGCCTTCGACAACCACGTGTATCACACAGTCATCGGCCGGACCGTGCGCTTCCCGGAGACCACGGTCGCCGGTGAGCCCATCACCACGTACGCCTCCAACTCGGTCGGCGCGGCCGCCTACCGTCAGCTCGCCAGGGAGGTGCTCGCCCGGTGTCACGCCGAGTGAGTCTGCCGGGGGCCGACGAGCTGTTCCGTACGACCGGGGGGATGGCGCTCCAGTCGTCGTCCCCGCGGCGGCCGGTCAACGGCGAGGCACGGATCCCCGGACCCGCGGGCGAGAGCGACCCGGCCGCACCGGCCGCGCCCTCCGCCGAGCGGGACGGGTCCGCGGCGGCGGAGCACTCCACCGCCGCGGCGGAGACCACCGAGTCCCGCAGCAGGACCGACGGGGCGGAGGCGGCCGCGGGCCGCAGACCGCAGGAGGCGCGGCCCATGACCGCGCCGGTGGCCCCGGCCGGCCAGCAGCGCCGCCGGGGCGGCGGCAGGGGGGCCAACCGGCGCCCCACCGGGCGTGAGCGGCACGACGAGAAGATCACGGTCTATGTCTCGGCCGAGGAACTGATGGACCTCGAACACGCGCGTCTGGTGCTGCGCGGCGAGCACGGCCTCGCCGTGGACCGCGGGCGCATCGTCCGGGAGGCGGTGGCCGTGGTGCTCGCCGACCTGGAGTCGCGCGGCGACGCCAGCATTCTCGTACGGCGGCTGCGCGGGCGCTGATACGACGGCGGCGCGGGCGCTGAGCGGCTGCGCGCCGGTGGCCTTCCCGCGCCCGTACTTCCGTACCCTGGACCGCAATGCCTGCCGCCGACGACTCCGCGCCGACCCGCCGCCGCGCCCTGGGGCGCGGCCCGGGGGCGCCTTCCGTGGGGCAGCGGACGCCGGAGCCCGGCGCGGCGCCCGTACGCGTGCCCGGGTCAGATCCGGTACCCGGACCCGATCCGGTACCTGTGCCGGCGTCCCGACCGGCGCCGGAGCCGGTGGCCGACCCCGCACTCCCGGTGCCACCGCCCCCGCCGGCCCCCGTTCAGCCGGAGGACGGTGATCCGGACGAGCCGCGCGACGGCCGGTTCACGGTGCGGCTCACCAACTTCGAAGGACCCTTCGACCTCCTCCTCCAGCTGATCTCCAAGCACAAGCTCGACATCACCGAGATCGCCCTGTCGAAGGTCACCGACGAGTTCATGGCGCACATCCGGGCCATGGGCGCGGAGTGGGACCTGGACCAGACCACGGAGTTCCTGGTGGTCGCCGCCACTCTGCTCGATCTGAAGGCGGCGCGGCTGCTGCCCGCGGCCGAGATCGAGGACGAGGCCGACCTCGCGCTGCTCGAAGCGCGGGACCTGCTCTTCGCCCGGCTGCTCCAGTACCGCGCGTACAAGCAGATCGCCGACATCTTCAGCGACCGGTTCGAGGCCGAGGGCAAGCGGTATCCGCGCACCGTGGGCCTGGAGCCGCACCACGCGGCGCTGCTGCCCGAGGTCGTCATCAGCATCGGCGCCGACGGCTTCGCGAAGCTCGCCGTGAAGGCGATGCAGCCGAAGGCCGCACCGCAGATCTACATCGACCACATCCACGCCCCGCTGGTCTCCGTGCAGGAGCAGGCGGAGATCGTGGTGGCCCGGCTGCGCTCGTGCGGCGAGGTGAGCTTCCACACCCTCACCGAGGACGCGGCGGACACCCTCACCGTGGTCGCCCGCTTCCTGGCCCTGCTGGAGCTCTACCGCGAGAAGGCGGTCGCCCTCGACCAGCCGGAGGCGCTCGGCGAACTGCTGGTGCGCTGGACCGGCGGTGACGGCGCGGAGCCCGTGGTGACCGACGAATTCGATCAAGTGGTGGAGGAGACGGCATGAGTGATCTCAAGCCCGAACTCGAAGCGGTCCTGATGGTCGTCGACGAGCCGGCCACCGAAGAACACCTGGCCAAGGTCCTGGAGCGGTCCAGACGCGAGGTCGCCGACGCGCTGCGGGCGCTGTCCGACGAGTACACCGTCCAGGGCCGGGGCTTCGACCTGCGGCTGGTGGCCGGCGGCTGGCGGTTCTACACCCGCCCCGAGTACGCGGCGGCCGTCGAGAGCTTCGTCCTGGACGGGCAGCAGGCCCGGCTCACCCAGGCCGCGCTGGAGACCCTCGCGGTGGTCGCCTACCGCCAGCCGGTCAGCAGGTCCCGGGTCTCCGCGGTCCGCGGAGTCAACTGTGACGGGGTCATGCGGACCCTCCTGCAGAGGGGTCTGGTGGAGGAGGCGGGCGCGGAACCCGAAACAGGTGCGATCCTGTACAGGACGACGAACTACTTTCTGGAGCGGATGGGCCTGCGAGGCCTGGACGAGCTCCCGGAGCTCGCGCCCTTCCTTCCGGAGGCGGATGCGATCGAGGCCGAGACACAAGAAGGTGTGCCGTCGTTCGATCCGGATGCACCGTACGGTCCGGACACCGACGCAGACGACAAGACGGAACTTTGATGCGAAGCAACGGCAGGAACAGCGGAACCGGCAACCGGGACAACCGGGGTGCGGGCGGGAAGCCGCCCCGTCGGACGTCCGGCGGTGCCGGCGGGGCCGGCGGAGGGCGCGGCGACAAGCAGGAGGAGCGTCCGCGCCGGCCCCGCCCCGAGGAGCGGCGTTACGACGTCGGCACGGGTTCCTCCGACGACCAGGGGCGCAAGCCCGCGGGTGGCGGCCGGGGCGGCCCGGCCGCCGGCGGCAAGCCCGGTGGCAAGACCGCGGGCAGCCGGGGTGCCGCCGCGCGCGGCGGCGCCAAGGGCGGCCCGAAGAAGAGCCCGCAGAGCCAGCCCCCGCGCCGCGGCCCGCACGGCCAGCGGGAGCCCTCCAGGCCGCGCGAGCTCGACGCCAAGATCGAGGAGCGCAACCGGGAGCGGCACAACAAGCCGCAGGTGAAGACCCCCAAGACCTTCCCCGGCGCCGAGGAGGAGGGCGAGCGCCTGCAGAAGGTGCTGGCCAGGGCCGGTATGGGCTCGCGCCGCGCCTGCGAGGAGCTGATCGACCAGGCCAGGGTCGAGATCAACGGCGAGATCGTCATGGAGCAGGGCCGCCGGGTCCTGCCGAAGGACGAGATCAAGGTCGACGGCCTGACGGTCGCCACCCAGTCGTACCTCTTCTTCGCGCTGAACAAGCCCGCCGGTGTCGTCTCCTCGATGGAGGACCCGGACGGCCGCCAGAATCTGGGCGACTACGTCAACAACCGTGAGACGCGGCTGTTCCACGTGGGCCGCCTCGACACGGAGACCGAGGGCATCATCCTGCTCACCAACCACGGCGAGCTGGCCCACCGGCTGACCCACCCCCGTTACGGCGTGAAGAAGACCTATCTCGCCGCGATCCAGGGCCCGTTGCCGCGCGACCTCGGCAAGCGGCTGAAGGACGGCATCGAGCTGGAGGACGGCTACGCACGCGCCGACCACTTCCGCGTCGTCGAGAACACCGGCAAGAACTACCTGGTCGAGGTGACCCTCCACGAGGGCCGCAAGCACATCGTCCGCCGGATGCTGGCCGAGGCCGGTTTCCCGGTCGAGAAGCTGGTGCGGGTCAGCTTCGGCCCGATCCCGCTGGGCGACCAGAAGTCCGGCTGGCTGCGCCGCCTCACCAACACCGAGGTCGGCATGCTGATGAAGGAAGTCGGCCTGTAGCCGCCACCGCCACCGCCACCGCAGACGCAGACGCAGACGCAGACGCAACCGGAACCCGGTCCCCGCTCCGTGCGGGGGCCGGGTTCTCTCTTGCCCGCCCCGTCCGGCTGCTTTATAGTCATGGTGACCATAAAGAAGGGCGGTGCACGGCCGCCCGGTGAACCGGGCCCACGGGGGTGGACCGGATTCCGGGAGGCCGTGCACCGGCAGAGCCGGAGGGGGCGCGCATGACGGAACACCGGTCCCGCGCCCCGTACGACCCCTCTGCCTTCACGCCGTTCGCCGTCGCCGTCGACCTGGCCGTCTTCACGGTCCGGGAGGGTGCGCTGCACGTCCTGCTGATACGGCGCGGTGAGCACCCGTACCTGGGCGCCTGGGCGCTGCCCGGCGGGTTCGTCCTGCCGGACGAGTCGGCCGGGGAGGCCGCCAGACGCGAACTGGCCGAGGAGACCGGGCTGTCCGGGGAGACCGCCGCCGCGCTCCATCTGGAGCAGTTGCGGACGTACAGCGAGCCCGGCCGCGACCCCAGGATGCGGGTCGTCTCCGTCGCCTACGCCGCGCTCGTACCGGATCTGCCCGAGCCCCGGGGCGGCGGCGACGCGGCCCACGCCCAGTGGATGCCCGCCGGTACGGAGCGTGCTCTCGCCTTCGACCACACCCGGATCCTGGCCGACGCCCACCGCCGGGTCGGCGCCAGGATCGAGTACAGCTGCCTCGCCACCTCGTTCTGCCCGCCCGAGTTCACCCTCGGCGAGCTCCAGCAGGTGTACGAGACGGTCTGGGGCACCGTGCTCGACCGTCCCAACTTCCGCCGCAAGGTCCTCGCCAGCCCGGGTTTCGTCGAACCGGTGCCGGGGGCCGCGCGTCTGACGGGTGGCCGGGGCAAACCGGCCGCCCTCTATCGGGCGGGCCCCGCCACCGCCCTGCACCCACCTCTGCTGCGCCCGGAAGGACGACCCGAATGAGTCCCGTCAGCCGTACCAGCCGTGTGAGCCCCGTCAGCCGCACGAGCAGCGCCGCCGGTCAGGCCGCCACCGGCGCCCTCATCGGACTCGCCCTGGGGGACGCCCTCGGCTATCCCACCGAGTTCGACGGCATACCGTCCATCCTCGCCACGCACGGCCCCTGGCGGGAGATGGCGCTGCCCCGCCCCGCGCTCGTCACCGACGACACCCAGATGACGCTCGCGCTGGGCCGGGCCCTGCGGACCGTGATGGATCGCGGGATCCTCGAACCGGTATCGATGGCGGCGGCGGTCCGGCAGGAGTTCGTCGCCTGGTACCACTCGCCGGACAACAACCGCGCGCCCGGAAACACCTGTCTGACCGCCTGCGGCCTCCTCGACAGCGACCGGCCCTGGCAGCAGGCGAGCCGGCTGGGGTCCAAGGGATGCGGGGCCAATATGCGGGTCGCGCCCCTCGGTCTCGTACCCGGACTGAGCACCGAACAGCGCGCCGGAGCCGCCCAGTTGCAGTCCGCGCTCACCCACGGCCACCCCACGGCACTGGCGGCCAGTGACCTGACGGCGCACGCGGTGTTCCTGCTGGCGCACGGGGCAGAGCCGACCGGTCTGGTGGGACAGCTCCGCTCGTACGCCATCGAGAACCGCACGCGCTACCACGAGCGGTGGCTCGGCGACCTCTGGACGTACGCGGGAGACGCCGGCGGCGCAACCCCCGCCCACTTCATGGCCCGCGGCTGGGACGACTGCCTCGCCGTCCTGGACCGGCTCGTCGCGGCGCTCCGCGCACCCTCGCCGGAGACGGACCCCTGCCTGGCGACGGGGGAGGGCTGGATCGCGGAGGAAGCCCTCGCCACCGCGCTGCACTGCTTCCTGCTCTTCCCCGACGAACCGCTCCTGGCGCTGCGCAGGGCAGCCTGCACCAGTGGCGACTCCGACTCGATCGCCTGCCTGGCGGGCGCCTTCGCCGGTGCGCGCCTCGGCCCCGGCGTCTGGCCGCGTGAGTGGGCGGAACGGATCGAGTACCACGGGGAACTGCTGGCGCTCGGCGCGCTCTGGGACGCCTGAGCAGGACAGCGCAGTGGGCCCACCGCGCCCGTCCCCGTCTCGCAGGACGGGCGCGGCGGCCGATGTCCGTACGGCTGACTACTCTGGACGGAGCCGGTGCGGCAGACGCGCGGCGGACGTTTCACGGGAGCGAGGAGCAGCACGTGGCGGTACGAGCGGTCAGGGGAGCGGTCCAGCTGGAGCGGGACGAGGCCGGGCACCTGGAGGACCAGGTCGCCGCCCTCCTCACGGCCATCCTGGAGCGCAACGGCCTCGCCGTCGACGACCTGATCAGTATCTGGTTCACCGCCACCCCCGATCTGCACAGCGCCTTCCCGGCGGCTGCCGCGCGCGGACTCGGCATCGTGGACGTCCCGCTGATCTGCGCCCAGGAGCTGGACATCGCCGGGGCCATGCCGCGCGTCGTGCGGATCCTCGCGCACATCGAGAGCGACCTGCCGAGGTCCGGGATCAACCATGTCTACCTCGGCGCCGCCGGGGCCCTGCGCAAGGACATCGCCCAGTGAGAACCGCCCTCGTCATCGGGACCGGACTGGTCGGTACCTCCGCGGCCCTCGCACTGGCCGGCCGGGGGATCACGGTCCACCTCGTCGACCGCGACGAGGCCCAGGCCCGTACCGCGGCCGCGCTCGGCGCCGGAACCGACGAACCGCTCGAAGGCCGGGCGGACCTCGCGATCATCGCCGTACCGCCCGCCCATGTGGCCGCCACGCTGGCCGACGCGATGCGCCGCGGCGTCGCCCGCGCCTACCTCGACGTGGCCAGCGTGAAGAGCGGGCCGCGCCGCGAGCTGGAGGAGATGGGCTGCGACCTGGCCCCCTACATCGGTACGCATCCGATGGCCGGCAAGGAGCGCTCGGGCCCGCTGGCCGCGACCGCCGACCTCTTCGAGGGGCGGCCCTGGGTGCTCACCCCGACCCGGGACACCGAGACCGAGGTGCTGAACCTGGCCCTGGAGCTGGTCGCGCTCTGCCGGGCGGTGCCCGTGGTGATGGACGCCGAGGCGCACGACCGGGCCGTGGCCCTGGTCTCGCACACCCCGCAGCTGATCTCCTCGATGGTCGCCGCCCGCCTGGAGCAGGCCGACGAGACGGTCGTACGGCTCTGTGGCCAGGGCATCAGGGACGTCACCCGGATCGCCGCGTCGGACCCCCGGATGTGGGTGGAGATCCTCTCGGCCAACCCGGGACCGGTGGCGGACGTCCTGACCGGGGTCGCCGAAGACCTGGACGAGACGGTACGGGCATTGCGCGCCCTGGAGTCCGCCGACGAGGAGAAGCGGTTCACCGGGGTCGCGGGCATCGAGGACGTGCTGAAGCGGGGCAACGCGGGCCGGGTCCGGGTGCCGGGCAAGCACGGGGCCGCACCTGCCGCGTACGAGGTCGTGGCGGTCCTCATCAGCGACCAGCCGGGCGAGCTGGCCAGGATCTTCGCGGACGCCGGCCGGGCCGGGGTCAACATCGAGGACGTACGGATCGAGCACGCGACGGGACAGCAGGCCGGCCTGGTGCAGCTGATGGTGGAGCCGAGCGCGGCCCCCGCCCTGGCCACGGCGCTCCAGGAGCACGGCTGGGCGCTGCGCCAGTAGCGCCGCCCCTCAGCAGTGCCCACTCAGCAGTGCCCACCAGGAACGCCCGGGGGCCGGGCGCGGCGCCGCCGCCGGACGGCGTAACGGGACGGTCGCCCCAGCCAGTAACCTTGTGCGGGGCGCACCGGCGTCCCGCACATACCGCCCCGTGAAGCAGGAAGGTGTCCGTCACCGTGGAAACCGCCGCCCGGAACACCCCGGCAGCAGTGATTGTCGCCATCGACGGCCCCTCCGGCACGGGCAAGTCCAGCACGTCGAAGGCCGTCGCCGCCAAGCTCGGGCTGAGCTACCTGGACACGGGCGCCCAGTACCGGGCGATCACCTGGTGGATGATCAGCAACGGGGTCGACGTCCAGGACGCCGCGGCCGTGGCGAACGCGTCGGCCAAGCCCGCCATCGTCTCGGGCACCGACCCGGCCGCCCCGACCATCACCGTCGACGGCGCGGACGCCTCGGGGCCCATCCGCACCCAGGAGGTCACCGCCAAGGTCAGCGCGGTGAGCGCGGTCGCCGAGGTACGGGCCCGGATCACGGAGCTCCAGCGGGAGATCGCCGCCGCGGCCGAGGGCGGCATCGTCGTCGAGGGCCGCGACATAGGGACGACCGTCCTCCCGGACGCGGACCTCAAGGTCTTCCTGACCGCTTCCCCCGAGGCGCGGGCCGCCCGCCGCAGCGGCGAACTCAAGGGCAGCCAGGCCGCCGGCCTCGCCGCCACCAAGGACGCCCTCGTCAAGCGGGACGCGGCCGACTCCAGCCGTAAGACATCGCCCCTCGCCAAGGCGGACGACGCGGTCGAGGTGGACACCACGGAGCTGACCCTTCAGCAGGTCATCGAGTGCGTCGTCACCCTCGTCGAGGAGAAGCGGGCCGCCAGGTGACACCACCCGGGCCACGTGGTGCCGCGGTCGGGCGGGGCATCGGCATCGGGCTGATGTACGGCCTGTGGCGGCCCCGCGTCCTCGGTGCGTGGCGGGTCCCGGCGGGCGGGCCGGTCATCATGGCCGTGAACCACTCGCACAACATCGACGGGCCCATGCTGATGGGAACGGCGCCCCGGCCGGTGCATTTCCTGATCAAGAAGGAGGCGTTCACCGGTCCTCTCGACCCGTTCCTTCGTGGAATCGGGCAGCTGAAAGTGGACCGCGAGACCGCCGACCGGACAGCGGTCACGGACGCCCTCGGGGTTCTCGCCGGCGGAGGTGTCCTCGGGATCTTCCCCGAAGGCACCAGGGGCGAGGGCGACTTCGCCTCACTGCGCGCGGGACTCGCGTACTTCGCGCTGCGGGCGGGCGCACCGATCGTCCCGGTGGCCGTCCTGGGCAGCACCGGACGCGGCGGACGCCTCGTCAGGGCGCTGCCACCGCTGCGCAGCCGGGTCGATGTGGTGTTCGGCGAGCCCTTCGACGCGGGGGACGGCAGCGGACGGCGTACGCGCAAGGCGCTGGACGAGGCCACCGTACGGATCCAGCAGCGGCTCACCGGCCACCTGGAAAGTGCCAGGCGCCTCACCGGGCGCTGAGCGAGACTTGAGTAGTGGACCGCGCAACCGCGGTCCATCGATGACGCAACAGAGGAACGGACTTCATGAACGACCAGCACGACCACGGAGCACTCGGCGACGCCGAGTACGCGGAGTTCATGGAGCTCGCCGCGGAAGAGGGTTTCGACGTCGAGGACGTCGAAGGCGCTCTTGAGGAGGCCTCGCACGGCCCCCTGCCCGTCCTCGCCGTCGTCGGCCGGCCGAATGTCGGCAAGTCGACCCTGGTGAACCGCATCATCGGCCGCCGTGAGGCGGTCGTCCAGGACAAGCCGGGTGTCACCCGCGACCGCGTCACCTACGAGGCCGAGTGGGCCGGGCGCCGCTTCAAGGTCGTCGACACCGGCGGCTGGGAGCAGGACGTCCTGGGCCTGGACGCCTCCGTCGCGGCGCAGGCCGAGTACGCCATCGAGGCGTCCGACGCCGTGGTCTTCGTGGTCGACTCGACGGTCGGCGCGACCGACACCGACGAGGCCGTCGTCAAGCTGCTGCGCCGGGCGGGCAAGCCCGTGGTGCTCTGCGCCAACAAGGTCGACGGGCAGAGCGGTGAGGCCGACGCCAGCACCCTCTGGTCGCTCGGTCTCGGCGAGCCGCACCCGGTCTCCTCGCTGCACGGCCGCGGCACCGGCGACATGCTGGACGCCGTACTCGAAGCGCTTCCCGAGGCACCGGCCCAGACCTTCGGCACCACGGTCGGCGGCCCGCGCAGGATCGCGCTCATCGGCCGTCCGAACGTCGGCAAGTCCTCGCTGCTCAACAAGGTCGCGAACGAGGACCGTGTCGTCGTCAACGAGATGGCGGGCACCACCCGCGACCCGGTCGACGAACTGATCAAGCTCGGCGGCATCGTCTGGAAGTTCATCGACACGGCGGGCATCCGCCGCCGGGTGCACCTCCAGGAAGGCGCGGACTACTACGCGTCACTGCGTACCGCGGCCGCTGTGGAGAAGGCCGAGGTCGCGGTCGTCCTGATCGACGCCACCGAGTCCATCAGCGTCCAGGACCAGCGCATCATCACCATGGCCGTCGAGGCGGGCCGGGCGATGGTCCTCGCGTTCAACAAGTGGGACAACCTCGACGAGGAGCGCCGCTACTACCTGGAGCGGGAGATCGAGACCGAGCTCGGCCAGGTCACCTGGGCACCCCGGGTGAACGTCTCCGCCCGCACCGGGCGCCACATGGAGAAGCTGGTCCCGGCGATCGAGACGGCCATCAAGGGCTGGGAGACCCGGATCCCGACCGGCAGGCTCAACGCCTTCCTCGGCGAGATCGTCGCCGCCCACCCGCACCCGGTCCGCGGTGGAAAGCAGCCGCGCATCCTCTTCGGCACCCAGGCCGGGACGATGCCGCCGCGGTTCGTCCTCTTCGCGTCCGGCTTCCTGGAGGCCGGTTACCGGCGCTTCATCGAGCGCCGGCTGCGTGAGGAGTTCGGCTTCGACGGCACGCCGATCCACATCTCGGTCCGGGTGCGCGAGAAGCGCGGCCGCAAGAAGTAGTCAGGCGCGGGCCGACTGCCGGGCGGGTGGATGCCACCGGCCCGGCAGCTGTCACCGCTCGCCGGTTTCCGTCGGGCCGGGCTGTCACATGCCCCGGCGCGGGCCCGGCGGCAGCGCGGGCCGCGCCTGCCCGCTGTTGTACTGGCGCTGCCAGGACCCGGGGTTCTCCGGCGGCCGCTGTGCGCTGCCGCCGCCCGCGTGCATCCCGCCCCCGTGCATACCCGTGCCATGCATACCTGGGCTGTGCATCCCGCCCCCGTGCATCCCGGTGCCGAAAGCCGTGAAGCCGGTGTGCTCCTCGTTGTTCCGGTCGCCGGGGAGCGTACGGAACGATCTGCGGTACTCGGAGTAGAGCGCGTCGTAGATCGGTGTGGCGGAACGGTTCCCCGCCGGGTCCTGCGACGGGCGCATCGCGGGGATCTGAGACTGGTACGGCTGGCGGCTCGGCTCGTATGGGTGCACACAGGGGCCAACGACCCCGGGGCTCATCGGATGCGGGTCGGAAGTAACGGAATTTCCGCTGCAAACATGCCGGTAACCCCCAAACCGGAAATGGCTGGGGGTTTACCGGCATCCGGTCATCCGGGCTCTCAGGTACCGGCCAGCGGAAGAGCGGCGGCCACCAGCGCGCCCCGCATCGCCGCCCGCTCCAGAGCGTCACGCAGCAGGTCCTCGCGGCCCTGCTGGCCGATCGAGCCAGCCGGGGCCGCGAAGACCAGCACCGTGTGAGACTTGTTGGCCGCCGTACGCCAGCCGTCGGTGACATGCAGCGGCTGGTGAGCCTGCCACCAGGAGACGGGGCTGCCGCCGCCCGTGCCCGGCTGGAGGATGGCGTGCAGCTGTCCCATGGCGAGCAGCACGGACCAGCCCGGCAGGGCGCTCGGCAGCTGCTCCAGACCGGCCACGGGGAGGAACCCCTGCTCGGTGAGGAGGTCCAGGAAGTCGTCGCCCGTGCCGGTGGAGCCGGGCCGGACGACCGGCGCGGTCGGCTCGACGACCAGTGCAGGGCAGAGCTCGCCCTGGATCAGCACGAGACCGCTGGTGATGCCGAGCACGGCCTGCTCAGGACCTGCCGCGACCGGCGGGACGGGCGGTCCCTGCTGCGCGTCGGGGCCCTCGCCCGTGATGCTCCGTACGGCGCCCTGGAGCTGCGTCTCGGAGACCTTGACGACCTGTGAGGGGATGCAGGTGGCGTGGGCGAAGGCGAGCACGGCCGTCTCGTCGCCGACGAACAGCACCGTGCTGGTGCGCTCCTGCTCGGAGTCTCCGGGGGTACGGCAGGAGGTGCAGTCGTAGCTGCCCGGGGCGTTGTCCCCGGCGAGCAGGAGATCGGCTTCTTCGTCGCCGATCTCGGCACGTACGTCCTGGCTGACGTCGAGCATGCGCGGCACGGGTGGCTCCTCGAACTCGGTTCGTGCGCCGGGCAGTTCCCGGCCAACAAGAGAACAACGGGAGACCGCCTTCGGGGGTCACGCGTAAAGGCGGACAGAAATGGATGGCGGCGCCCGGGGGAGGACGAGTGGTCCGCCGAGCGGGTGGGACGGCCGCCGTGGGCCGCGCGGCACGATCATCATCTGATCCGGTCTGCTTAGCGTGGCCCGATGCCGACCCCTCGCGTGTGGCCCGCCGCCCTGCTGGCCCTGCTGATCGCCCTGGCCCCGTCCGGTGCGCAGGCCGCCTCGCCGCACGTCGCCACGGCCTCCGCCCGGGCTCCGGGGTCCAGACCGTTGGCCTGCACCGGTGACCAGCGGCCCTGGGGATGCATCGCCGAGTGCGAGAGCGGCGGCCACTGGGACGCCAACACCGGCAACACCTTCTACGGCGGGCTGCAGATCCTCCAGTCGACCTGGGTCGAGTACGGCGGCCTCGCGTACGCACCGCGGGCCGATCTGGCCACCCGTGAGCAGCAGATCACCGTCGCGGAGAGAATCCTCGCCGCCCAGGGCTGGGGGGCCTGGCCGGTCTGCTCCAAGCGGTACGGCTTCGACGGGGCCGCGGGCCGGGGCCATGTCGTGACGTCCGGCGAGACCCTCAGCTCCATCGCCAGGCACTACGGGGTCAAGGGCGGCTGGTCCGCGCTCTACCGGACCAACGCCCGCTCCGTCGGGGCGCACCCCGACCGGCTCGCCGTCGGTACCAGGCTGACCCTGCCTGCCACGGCCCGGGGCTCCGCCCGAGGGGCCGGCGGGCCCGAGTAGAGTCCCTTCGCACGGCAGTCACGGGGGGAGATCCGGGACACCGGGGGCGCCGGGGTGCCGCGGTCCCGGGCACACGGCGGCGACGCGGGGGACACGACGGCGACATGCACATTACTTTCATGCTCCACAACGCCTACGGCATCGGTGGCACGATCCGGACCACCTTCACGCTGGCCGGCACGCTGGCCCAGCAGCACGATGTGGAGATCGTCTCCGTCTTCCGGCACCTCGACCGGCCGACGCTGGGCGCTCCGGACGGCGTACGGATGACTCATCTCGTCGATACGCGCAAGGACAGCGCGGACTACGCCGGGGACGATCCGGACCATGCCAGGCCGGCCACCGTCTTTCCCCGGGGCGATCACCGCCACCGCCAGTACAGCCGGCTCACGGACACCCGGATCGCCGGATATCTGAAGTCCCTGGAGGCCGACGTGATCGTCGGCACCCGTCCGGGGCTCAATGTGCAGATCGCCCGCCAGACGCGGCGCGGACCGGTCCGGGTCGGCCAGGAGCACCTCACGCTCGACAGCCACAACGCCCTGCTGCGCCGCGAGATCGGGTACCGCTACGGCCTGCTGGACGCGGTCACCACGGTCTCCGAGGCCGACGCACGCGCGTACCGCAATGGACTCGCCCTTCCCGGCCTGCGGATCGAAGCCATCCCCAACAGCGTTCCGGAGCCGCTTCTCCCGGTCTCCGACACCACGGCGAAGTGGGTCGTGGCAGCGGGCAGGCTGACCGAGACGAAGCGGTTCGACCTGCTGATCCGCGCCTTCGGCCAGGTGGTGGAGGTCCGCCCGGACTGGCGGCTGCGGATCTACGGCAGCGGCGACGCCAGCGGCAACGAGAAGAGCGCCCTGCGTGCCCTGATCGATGAACTGGGCCTGTACAACCACGTGTTTCTGATGGGCCCGGCCAACCCGATCGAGGCGGAGTGGGTCAAGGGTTCGGTGGCCGCGGTCACCTCGCGTCTCGAATCCTTCGGCATGTCGCTCGTCGAGGCGATGCGCTCCGGGCTGCCGGTCGTCTCCACCGACTGCCCGCACGGTCCCCGCGAGATCATCAGCGACGGCGTCGACGGGCGGCTGGTGCCCGTGGGCGACACCGGGGCCGTCGCGGCGGCCCTCCTCCAGCTGATCGAGGACGACGCCCTGCGCGCCGCGATGGGAAGGGCCGCGCGCGACAGCTCCGCGCGCTTCGACCCCGCGCCGGTCGCGGCACGGCACGAGGCGCTCTTCACCGAACTGGCCGCCGGGCACGGCGGCGGGCCGTCCCGCGGCGCGCTGGGCGAAGGACTGCTACGCGCTCGTGGCACGGCCGGGAGCAGGACGTACGGACTGCGGCACCGGATCTCCGGCGCCGTGCGAAGGAGGAGGGCCGCATGACAGGGACCAGCGAGGACCGGCTGCCGTACGCCGTCGACTGCACGGCCGACGCCGACGGAACCATCGGCTTCGCCGTCGCGGCGGCCGGCCCGACCGCACTGGTACTGAAGCGGCGCAAGTCCGGCGACCGGGTCCGGCTGGCGCTCACGGAGTCCCCGGACGGCGGCTCTTCCGGGGGGCACGCCGTGCTGGACGCCGCCGCTGAGCTCAGGGAGGGGCGCTGGGACGTCTTCACGGAGGGCGGACCGGCCGGCGAGCAGCGCGTCGAGCCGGGTCTCAGGGACCTGCGGAAGCTGACCGACCGCACACCGCATCCCGCGGCCACGGCAGTGGTCGCCCGCATCCCGTACCGCACGGCCGACGGGATGCTCGCGGTCCGCAGCTGGTCCCGCTCACCGCACGCGGAAGCCGGTGAACTCACCGTGCGGCCGGGTGCGCTGAGCGTAGCCGGGCAGCTGTACGGGGCGGGGCTCGGCGCGGACGCGGTGGTGGAGGCGAGGCTGCGCGGCGCGCCGGGACAGGTGCACCGCGAACCGGTGCGGACCGGCGGTGACGACGGAGCGTTCAGCTGCACCCTGCACTGCGGGCCGCTGGCCGTGGGCGACGGCGAAGGGGCCCGGTTCTGGGACCTGTGGCTGCTGCCGGAGGGCGCGGAGGGGAGCGGTCCGGGCGTCCGGATCAGCCGGATCCTCGACGACATCGCCGACCGGAAGTCCGTCTTCGTCTACCCCGGTTCGCCGTGCGGTGACGGAGCGGTGCGGGCCGCCACGGCCACGCCGTACTACACGGTGGACAACGACCTCAGCGTGCGGCTCGACCCGCCGAGGGGCTGACGGGCGGGCATCCCGGGTGGTGCGGATTCTGTAGGGAATTCGTGAATCAACCGCGTTCCTGTTATTTTTCTCCCCGCTCTATTCACCGGAAATTCGGCACCCGTGTGCGGGCCGGTTCCTGTGAAATTCCGGGGGCGGAAAATGGTCCGTGGTTCACCGTGAGTGCAATGCAGATTCGACCGGTACGGAACACCCCTTCGGGTGACGGGCCACGGCCGAACAGCTGTGTTGGCGCTGTGACAGAAGTGTGACAGCAGGCGGATCCCGGCGTGATCAGGGACACCGGCCCCGCCGGCCTTCCGCCACCCCGGCCCGGGGCCTACGGTGGGTGTCATGGCACCCATTCCGACCCCTCCCGTACAGCCTGACGACGCCCCCGACAGCTATGTGGGCCTCGATGAGGAGCGCGCCGGGCAGCTGGCCAGGGAGCGCGGCTGGTCCACCGTGAGAGCGCTGCCCACGGGCACCGTCATCACCATGGAGTTCCTGTCGGGCCGGCTCAACTTCGAGGTCGACGGCGGGAAGGTCGTCCGCTGCTGGCCGGGCTGATCCCCGCGTCGGCCGGCGCGGCGGAGCCCGCGTTCCCTCAGGAGTACGAAGGCCCCGGCCCGGGAGAGATCCCCGGGCCGGGGCCTTCGTACTGCTGCGGAGTCTGTGCGTACCGCCTCCGCTGTCAGGTGGAGCCCCCCGGAACCGGCCGTGTCTGACCGGTGCGCGGGGTGCGGTCGGCGTGCGGGGGACGGCGGCTGCCGGCCGGAGTGACAGGCGTGCGGTCCGAGCGCGGGCCGTGCGCCCGCTGCGGCGAGGTGGGGTGCGTGCCGCTCCTGGGCGTACCGCCGGAGCGTCCCGCGATGCCCACCGGCTCCAGCGGCTGGCTCTCGTCGTCGGAGCCCTCGGCGCGCGGCTGGCCGTGCGGGAACAGCGCGGGCTGGACGTCGACCGGTATGGGCGCGGGCGCGGCGGGCCTGCGGCGGGCGGCGCGCAGCTTCTCGCGCACCGCGAAGATCGCGGTCTCGGTGCGGCCGATCAGCGGCTCGAACCAGGGGAGGCCCAGCAGGACCAGCAGACCGGCGGCCCAGCCGAGCAGCACATCGCTCAACCAGTGCGTACCGAGGTACACCGTGGTGGCTCCGACACCCAGGGCCAGTGCGGCCGAGCCCACCGAGAGCCAGCGCCTGGCCAGCGGGGTGGTGGCCAGGTAGGCCAGGATTCCCCAGGTCACGACCGCGTTGGCGGTGTGGCCCGACGGAAATATATCGCCGCCGGCGAAGAGCTCGGCCGAGCCGATCTGGGTCGCGTAGTGCGGTCCGAGGCGACCGAGGCCGAGCTTGACCGCGCCCACCGTGATGTTCAGCAGCAGCAGCGCCGCGCCGAGGGTCAGCAGGGGTCTGAGGGTGTGCTGCCGCCAGGAGCGCCAGCCGAGCCAGGCCGCGACCATCACCGCGGTGGGTCCGCGCTGGCCGAGCACCACGAAGTAGTCGAGGAAGGCATGAAGCTGGGGCCACTGCTGGTACGGCCGGAAGAGCATGACCTTCCAGTCCAGTCCCACGAGCCAGGACGTGGACAGCACGGCGACGACGATGGCCAGGTAGAAGGCCAGCGTCGAGCCGAGCAGGGCGATCCGGGTCCGGCTCATCCGCGGGATCTCTAGCTTCGGCGGTTCCGGCTCCCGGTCCAGGCGGGTAAAGATTCGGTCGATACGCACTCAATCGACGTTACAGCGAGTGAGTGACAAGGCTGGCCGATCCGGTCTCTTTGTGATGACGATGTGATGTGGACTATGTCTCATCCGCTTGTTTATTCCAACGGAATGTCGAATAGCGGTTCGTGGGTCTCGTTATATGCAAGAAGGCCCTTACGCTCGTGTTATCGGCCCTCTGGTAAAGACTTTTGAGGTATGCGCTCGGTATTTCCTTCCGGCCGCCGACGCCGCGCCGTCGCCCCGGCAAGATCGTTTGACCGGGTGCCGGGCGGGTGCGGACCGGTTGCCCCGGGAGGTGAGATGGGCCACGTGGCAGGCGCGCGGTCTCGCGTACTCTGACGGCTCACTCGCCCGTCGAAGCCGGGCCCCGGAGGCGCACGCCCCCAGGTCCGCCGAGCGCGAGGGACACACCGTTGTGGGAGGTATGCGCATGTCAGGGACGTCCACAGTGGGCAGGCGCCCCGGCGTCGCCGTCGCGGCCGGTGCCAACCGCTGGGTCGTTCTTGTCGTCCTGTGCGTCAGCCTGCTGCTCGTCGCCCTCGACGCGACCGTCCTGCATGTCGCGGTCCCCTCGCTCACCGAGGACCTGCACCCCGGTGCCGTCCAGCTGCTCTGGATCGTCGACGCCTATCCGCTGGTCTGCGCCGCACTGCTGATCCTCTTCGGCACGCTCGGCGACCGGGTGGGCCGCCGCCGGGTCCTGCTGATCGGATACGGGCTGTTCGGCGCGGCCTCGGCCGTCGCGGCCTTCTCCACGGGCCCCGGGATACTCATCGGGGCCCGCGCCCTGCTCGGTGTCGGCGGCGCGATGATCATGCCCGCGACGCTGTCGATCCTCCGGGCGGTCTTTCCCGACCGCCGTGAACGGGCCGTGGCCATCGGGGTCTGGACCGCGGTGGCCGCGGTCGGCGCCGCCATCGGCCCCGTCCTCGGCGGATTCCTCGTGGAGCACTTCTGGTGGGGCTCGGTCTTCCTGATCAACCTTCCGCTGATGGCGGTGCTGCTGCCGCTGTCCCGCTGGGTGCTCCCCGAGTCGCGGGGCGGCTCGGACGGTCCGTGGGACGTGCTGGGCGCGCTGATGGCGGCCGCCGGTGTACTCGGCGTGGTCTTCGGTGTGAAGCGCATCGGCGGCGGAGAAGGCGTCATCGGCGCCGAGACGCTCGTGCCACTGCTGGTGGGCGCCGTGCTGCTGGTGCTCTTCGTCCGGCGGCAGCGGAGCCGGGAGCACCCGCTCATCGACATCCGGATGTTCTCCCGGCCCACCTTCACCACGGCGGTCGGCTGCATCGTCCTGGCCATGCTGGCCCTGGTCGGCCTGGAGCTGATCGCCGTCCAGTACCTCCAGCTGGTGCTCGGCCTCAGCCCGCTGGCGACCGGCCTGCGGCTGCTCCCGCTCACCTTCGCCGCCATCACCGCCGGGGCGATGGGCTCCGCCGTGCTGCGCCGTGTCGGACCGCGCCGGATGGTCGGCTGCGGGTTCGTACTCACCGCGGTCGCCGTGCTCTGCCTGGTCGGGATGGGAACCCACGACAATCCGCTGCTGCTGACCGTCGCCTTCGTGCTGCTCGGCTTCGGGCTCCAGGCCACGCTCTTCGGGGCGTACGAGTCGATGCTCAGCGAGGCGCCCGCCGACCGGGCGGGCGGCGCGGCGGCGATCGGCGAGACCTCGTACCAGCTGGGTGCCGGTATGGGCATAGCGCTGCTCGGCAGTGTCATGAACGCGGCCTACGGTCCGTCGCTCCGTTCGGTGCCCGGGGTTCCGGCGCGGGCGAGCCACCAGGCCGCCAACTCGCTGGGGGAGGCGTACCAGGTCTCCGCCCGGCTCGGCGGCCCCGCCGGACGGGCGCTGCGGAGCGCCGCCCGTGACGCCTTCGTCCACGGGCTGCACGTCACCCTGCTGGTCAGCGCCGGACTGCTGCTGCTCGGCGCGGTCGCCGCACTGCGGCTGCCCCGGGTGATGGAGTGCGCGGCCCTGCCCGGGGAGCGTGAGCGCACCGGCGGACCGCGGGCGGAACAGACGGAAGCGGAAGGGGGCCGCGCGTCCGTGGGGCAGCCGTCGGACGGGCGGGCCCGGGAGGCCCTGCCGAGGGTGCCCGCCCCCGCCCTGGCGCGCCCGGTGTCCGCCGATGCGGCCGGGTCTGGACGAGCCGGACACTGAGCCGTAACGTCAGCGGCACCCCGTAACTAACGCTGCTAGTTTTATCCGTTGTCCGCGCGAGCCGCCGGAGGCACCCTCATGTCCGCACCGTCCACGCTGCCGCCCTTCGACCCCGCCGACCCCATCGGCCTGGACGACCTGCTCGACGACGAGGATCTCGCCATCCGCGGCACCGTCCGCACCTGGGCCGCCGACCGGGTCCTGCCGCACATCGCGGAGTGGTACGAGAAGGGGGAGCTGCCCGACGTCCGTGAGCTGGCCCGCGAACTGGGCTCTCTCGGCGCGCTGGGCATGTCCCTGGAGGGGTACGGCTGCGCGGGCGCCACCGCCGTCCAGTACGGCCTCGCCTGCCTGGAGCTGGAGGCCGCCGACTCCGGTATCCGCTCGCTGGTCTCCGTACAGGGATCCCTCGCGATGTACGCGATCCACCGCTTCGGCTCCCTGGAGCAGAAGCAGCAGTGGCTGCCCGGCATGGCGGCCGGTGAGGTCATCGGCTGCTTCGGCCTCACCGAGCCCGACCACGGCTCGGACCCGGCCGGAATGCGGACGTACGCGAAGCGGAGCGGCACCGACTGGGTGCTGACCGGCCGCAAGATGTGGATCACCAATGGCTCGGTGGCGGGCGTCGCCGTGGTCTGGGCGCAGACGGACGACGGCGTGCGCGGATTCGTCGTCCCCACGGACACCGCCGGGTTCTCGGCCCCCGAGATCAAGCACAAGTGGTCGCTGCGCGCCTCGGTCACCAGCGAGCTCGTCCTCGACGAGGTCCGGCTCCCGGCCGACGCGGTGCTGCCCGGGGTCACCGGGCTCAAGGGCCCGCTGAGCTGTCTGAGCCACGCCCGGTACGGGATCGTCTGGGGCGCGATGGGCGCCGCCCGCGCCAGTTTCGAGGCCGCGCTCGACTACTCCAGGACACGTGAGCAGTTCGGCAGGCCGATCGGCGGCTTCCAGCTGACCCAGGCCAAGCTGGCCGACATGGCGGTCGAGCTGCACAAGGGCATCCTGCTCGCGCACCACATCGGGCGGCGGATGGACGCCGGGAAGCTCCGGCCCGAACAGGTCAGCTTCGGAAAGCTCAACAACGTGCGGGAGGCGATCGAGATCTGCCGCACCTCGCGGACGATCCTGGGCGCCAACGGGATCTCGCTGGAGTACCCGGTGATGCGGCACGCGACCAATCTGGAGTCGGTGCTGACGTACGAGGGCACCGTCGAGATGCATCAGCTGGTGCTGGGCAAGGCGCTCACCGGTCTCGACGCGTTCCGGTAGATCCGGACCCGCCGGCCGGGCCGGCCCGGCACGGTCCCGGTCGCTCCGTGCTCCGGGGGTGTCCCCGGAGCACCGCCGGGCCCCGTCCCGGCTCAGCTCTGGTTGAAGAAGCCGCCCTCGGTGGACCGGCCCGCGGCCTCGCCGCTCACGATCTTCGTGTCGGACGGGGTCAGCAGGAAGACCCGGTTGGCCACCCGGTCGATCGAGCCGCGCAGCCCGAAGATCAGCCCGGCGGCGAAGTCCACCACACGCTTGGCGTCGGCGGGCTCCATGGACGTGAGGTTGACGATCACCGGGACACCGTCCCGGAACATCTCGCCGATGGCGCGGGCGTCCCGGAAGCTGTCGGGCGTGATCGTCGCGATCCGGCGGCTCCTCGCCTGCCCCGCTTCGGCGGCGACCCTGACCCTGGGGTCGGTCACCCATGCCTCGGCCGGGGCCGGGGACTCGGCGCCCTCCGTGTAATCGTCGTCGTAGTAGCGGTCTTCGTTGTCCTCGACGAGCCCCAGCCAGGCACTCGCCTTGCGTACCGATCCCATGGACGCCTCCTTTCGCCGCGGTCCTTCTGCGTTCCGCACCCCTATCGTCGTCCATGATGTGGATCGTTCGCCAAGTGGATAGTCGGTGTGCAGGGGATTCGTGACGGTACTGGTGCAGAAGTTATGGCGGTTCGTCAGGTTTCTTCCTACGTACGACTGCTGACAGAATGAAAATAGGATGTCTCCAGCCGTACGGGTGACGGTGGGGTCGTACGGGTGAAAGGGCCGCTCGCTACGATGCCGGAGGCGCCGTGACACCTCGTCCGGCACCGGTGAAAGAGGCTCGGGGGAGCACTGTGTTCGGAATAGTCAGGCCCTGTACGCACCGTCTCTCCGAGGGCCTGAGGGCGGAGTGGACGGCACATCTGTGCGGGCTCTGCCTCGCGCTGCGCGGCGATCACGGCCAGTTCGCGCGGGTCGCCACCAACTACGACGGCCTGATCGTCTCCGTGCTGACGGAGGCTCAGACAGGGCGCTCCGCCGGACATCGGCGCACCGCGGGCCCCTGTCCCTTGCGCGGGATGCGCACCGCGCCCGTCGCGCGCGGTGAGGGCGCCCGGCTCGCGGCCGCCGTATCCCTGGTGCTGGCCTCGGCGAAGATGCGGGACCATGTCGCCGACCGCGACGGTCTCCTGGCACGCAGGCCGGTCGCCGCGGCCGCCCGCCGCGTCGCCGCCCGCTGGGACCGCGCCGGTGCGCGGACCGGCGCCGATCTCGGGTTCGACACCGCGCTCCTGGTCGACGCCGTCGACCGGCAGGCCGGGATCGAGGCGCTCGCCGGGCCCGGCACGCCGCTGCTCACCGTCACCGAGCCGACCGAGACCGCCACCGCCGCTGCCTTCGCGCACACCGCCGTGCTCGCCGGCCGGCCGGGGAACGCGCCGCCGCTCGCCGAGGCCGGCCGGCTCTTCGGGAGGCTGGCCCATCTGCTGGACGCCGTGGAGGACAGGGAGGCTGACGCCGCGTCGGGTGCCTGGAACCCGCTGGCTGCGACCGGCACCTCCCTCGGCGAGGCCCGCAGGCTGTGCGACGACGCCCTGCACGGGATACGGCTCGCGCTGCGGGACGCCGAATTCACGGACGACCGGCTGGCACATGTGCTGCTCGCCCATGAACTCGGGCGCTCGGTGGACCGGGCGTTCGGCGGGAGCTGTGCCCACCGGACGCCCGGACCGTTCGGCCCGCCGCCGCCGGGGTTCGACCCCGATGGGCCGGAACACGGCGGCCAGGACGGCCACGGGCATGACAGCCACGACGGGAACGGCCACCACGGTGGGTCCAAGCGGGGTTTCCTGGCGGGGTGCGCCGTCGCCGTCGGGCTCTGCTGCACCTGCCGGGTCTGCTGCTCCTCCGAGTTCGAGGGCCCCTGGTCGGGCCGTAAGCGCGAGGGCTGCTGCAACGACTGCGACTGCGACTGCAGCGGCTGTGACTGCGGTGGGTGCGACTGCAGTGGCTGTGACTGTGACGGCTGTGACTGCTGCTGCCCCTGCGACGGCTGCTGACCCCGGCCAGTCGGTCACCGGTCAGCAGCGAGAGTGGTCAGCAGTGTGAGGCGGCTACTTGATCTCGGGCGGCGAGATCCGCGACTCCCCGATCCCGGACGGCACGGTGCCCCACTTCTTCAGGATGCGCCGGTACGTACCGTCCTTGATCAGCTGATTCACCGCGGCCCGGAAGGCAGGCGCCAGTGGCGTCCCCTTTTTGAAGGCGAATCCGACATCGAGGCGGTGGAACTCATTGAGGAACCGCAGCCCGGGCTGCTGTTCGACGGCGAAGCGCAGGCCGTTGATCGTCGACATCACCACATCACTGCGGCCCTGCTGGAGCGAGCCCCAGAGCGCGGCGGAGTCGGCATAGGTCTGGACCCGGTAATCCTTCTTCCCCGCAGCGGAGCACCGCTTCTTCGCCGCATCCAGGGCCGCCTCGAATGTGGTGCCGGCGCCGGTCGCCACATTCAGCCCGCACAGCTGTGTCAGATCGGTGACCTTGCCCAGTTTGCTGTCCTTGCGTACGGCGAAGCCCTGGCCGTCATTGATGTACGTAACGAAGTCGATCACCTTGCGGCGCTCGTCGGTCACGCCGAAATTGCCCACGCCCAGGTCGAATTTGCCGCTGTCGAGTGCGGGCAGAATCGTCTCGAAACCGGCGGCCTCACGTTTCAGCTTCAGACCGAGCGTCCTCGCGGCGGCGTCCGCGAAGTCGATGTCCTGGCCCACCAGGGTCTTCCCGTCGGGCAGATAACTGGTGCCGGGCGGGGCACCGCCGACGGCCGTCGCCAGGGTGAGGCTGCCGCCTTTCCGCAGGTCGGCGGGGAGCAGTGCGACGGCCGCCCGGTCGGGACGTACGTCCGACACCACGTCGCGGGTCGGGAGTGCGGCCGGCTTCGCCACGGCCTTCGAGCCGCCGCCCGTGGTCGCGGGGTCGCCCGATCCACAGGCCGTCAGGGCCAGTGCGGCCGCGGTGATCAGGGCTGAGGCAGCGCCTCTTCGGCTCTTGCTCATGACGTCGGATTCTCCAGATGTGCACGGCACGACCGCCGTTCCGGCCCTGGCCCCGGGGATCGCGCATGACGGATTCACGGATACACGGATTCACGGATTCACAGCCGTGACAGGGCGGGAGGGAACGGCGGAAGGGCCACAGGGAAGGCGGACAGGGGGAATGGCGAGGGGAGTGGCGAGGGGAGTGGTGGGGAAAGCGCTGCGCGGGTGAAGGCGTGAGGGATCAGCACGATGCCGCGGCGCGAGCGCGGGACGAGATCGCGTGAAAGAGGCGGCCCGGAAAGGGCGCAGAAGCAAGAAAGGCGATACGCGGAGGAAACACGCGCAGCGAGAAAGAGCGGGGGTCAGCTCAACAGGAAGAGGACCACACTCGACCGAAGTCGATGTGGGAGCGGGTGACCAGCCACTGCTGCGGATGCATGGCCCAAGTGGAACAGGCATCCGTTACCCCGTCAACTGCCGCCGGACGTAACGCCCACAGTATGGACAGCCTTGACAGCGCACGGAACCAGCGCCGTAATCTCGGCAGCGGACCGTGCTGAGGGGCTCGGTCCGCTGCTGCACCGCGTGAAGGCATCACCGTGTTCGATCTCTGCATCCACGGAGCCTTCTCATGTCCGCGTCGTCAGACACCCTTCCCCAGCTCTCCCAGGCACCGCCCGCGGACGACGGCCCGGTGCCGCGCATCGTGCCGGTCCGCCGCACCGGCCAGTGGGCGGCGGCCGCCGTGGTGCTGGTACTGCTCGCCGCCGCCATCACCTCCGTCGTCCGCAACGAGGCCTTCCAGTGGGGCGTGGTCGCCGACTACTTCGCGACCACCGCCGTACTGCGCGGTCTCGGCCTGACCCTCTGGCTCACCGCCGCCGTCATGGTGCTCGGCTTCACCCTCGGCACCCTGCTCGCCGTGGCGCGGATGTCCGCCAACCCCGTGCTGCGCGCGGTCGGCTGGGGATACATCTGGCTCTTCCGGTCGACGCCGATCCTGGTGCAGCTGCTGTTCTGGTTCAACATCGGAGCGCTCTACCCGCGGATTCTGGGCGTCAGGACCGTCGACCTCCTCGGTCCGGTCACCGTCGCCATCGTCGGGCTGACCCTGCACGAGGCGGCATACGCGGCCGAAGTCGTACGCGGCGGCATCCTCTCCGTCGGACGCGGCCAGACCGAGGCGGCCGAGTCGCTGGGGCTCGGCCGGTGGCGCAGGCTGCGGCGGATCGTGCTGCCGCAGGCCATGCGGTCGATCGTGCCGCCCGCGGGGAACATGCTCATCGGCACGCTCAAGGGCACATCGATCGTCTCCGTCATCGCCGTCCAGGACCTGCTCTACTCCGTGCAGCTCGTCTACCACCGCACGTACCAGGTCATCCCGCTGCTGCTGGTCGCCACCATCTGGTACGCGCTCGTCACCTCGGTGCTCAGCGCGGGCCAGCACTACATCGAGCGGTACTACGCGCGCGGTGCCCGGTGAGGGGGTCCGTGGCGGTGGTCGGGGCCGGTCCGCGCGGCACCGGATTCCTGGAGAGGCTCGCCGCCAACGCCCCTTCGCTGTACGGGAACCAGCCGCTCGACATCCATCTGATCGACCCCTACCCGCCGGGCGGCGGGCGCATCTGGCGCCAGGACCAGTCACCCCTGCTGTGGATGAACTCCATGGCGGCCGACGTCACCATGTTCACCGACGAATCCGCGCAGCCCCTGGAGGGCCCCGTACGTCCGGGCCCCGACTTCGCCGAGTGGTCCGGGGCCGACCCGCGGACCTTCCCCACCCGGCAGGCGCAGAGCCGCTATCTGCGCTGGGTGTACGAGGAGGCCGTGGCCGCGCTGCCGCCGGGCTCCGCGGTACGCCGGCACCGGACGCGCGCGGTACGGATCAGTGGTCCGGCCGACGGCCTCCAGCAGGTGTGGCTGGAGGGGGAGGCCGAGCCGGTCATCGCCGATCTGGTGGTGCTGACCGTCGGCCACCTGGACGCGGATCCCGACGAGGAACAGCGCGAACTGGCCAGGTTCGCCCAGCGGCACGGGCTCGTGCACCTGCCGCCCGCCTTCACGGCGGACAGCGACCTGTCGGTGCTCGGCGCCGGCGAACCGGTCGTCGTCCGCGGCTTCGGCCTCGCCTTCGTCGACCTGATGGTGCTCCTCACCGAGGGGCGCGGCGGCCGGTACGACGCACGGGGGGAGTATCTGCCCTCCGGCCGGGAGCCGGTCCTGTACGTCGGATCGCGGCGCGGAGTGCCGTACCACTCCAAGATCGGCTACGGCTGGACCGGCGAACGCCCGCCGCTGCCACGGTTCTTCGGGCCCGAGCAGGTGGACCAGCTGCTCGCCGCGCCGGGGCCGGTCGACTTCGACCGCGACGTACGGCCGCTCATCGACCGGGAGCTCGGATTCGCCCACTACCACCGGCTCTTCACCGCGCACCCCGGCCGTACCACCGTCGAGTGGCCGGTCTTCGAGGAGAAGTACGCCGCAGCCGACACCGGGCCGGAACTGGCCGCGCTGGCCGAGGACGCCGTCCCCGACCCCGCCGACCGCTTCGACCCGGCGGCGCTCGACCGGCCGCTGGACGGCGTACGCCATGACTCCCTCGACGCACTCCAGGAGAGCCTGCGCGGCTGCATCGAGGCCGATCTCACCCGCCGCCACGACCCGGCGCACAGCCCGGACCTGGCGGTCTTCCTCGGACTGCTCTCGGTCTACGGTCAGTTGACCCGCCTCGGCGACACCGGTGAGGGCGGCGCCCGCTGGCACGGATTCTTCAGCTATCTGGCGTCGGGCCCGCCGGGACCGCGGCTGCGGCAGCTCCTCGCCCTGTCCCGCGCCGGTGTGGTGCGGTTCCTCGGCGCGGGCATCACCGTCGCCGCCGACGAGAGCCGCGGGGTGTTCAGTGCGGGCAGCGCGAGTGTTCCGGGGGAGCGCGTCGAGGCCCGCGCTCTGGTCGAGGCGAGGCTGCCCGCACCCTCGCCCGCGCGCACCCGCAGCGCCCTGCTGAACGCGCTGTACGAGGACGGGGCGCGGTCCAGCGCTGCGGGCCTGCTCGTCGTGGACCCGTCCGACGGACGGGTCGTGGAGCGCGGCACAGGGCCGCATCCGCGGCGTTTCGCACTCGGCCCGCACACCACGGCCCGTTCGGCCGGCGCCTTCGCCAGGCCGCACACGAACGCCCCCGCATTCCGGCAGAACGACGCCACCGCGCGCGCTGCCCTCACCCTGCTCAAGGAGTCCGCACGATGACAACGAGCCCGACGACGACCGGACTGACGAAGACCGGCCCGACGAATACCGGCCCGGCGCAGGCCGGACTGACGGATGCCGGCCCGGGGAGGACCGGTCCGGCGGACGCGTCGGACCCGGCCCCCGCCATGGTCGAGATCAGGGCCGTGCACAAGAGCTTCGGCCCTCTCGAAGTGCTGCGCGGGATCGACCTGACAGTCCGCACCGGTGAGGTGACCGTCGTACTCGGCCCGTCCGGTTCGGGGAAGTCGACCCTGCTGCGGACCATCAACCACCTGGAGAAGGTGGACCGCGGCTGGATCAGCGTGGACGGCACCCTGGTCGGCTACCGCCGCTCCGGCGACCGTCTCCACGAACTGCCCGAGCGCGAGGTGCTCAAACAGCGCACCCGGATCGGCTTCGTCTTCCAGAACTTCCATCTCTTCCCGCACCTGACCGTGCTGGAGAACATCACCGAAGCCCCCGTGGCCGCCCTCGGGAGGCCCAGGAAGCAGGCGGAGGCGGCCGCGCAGGAGCTGCTGGCCCGGGTAGGGCTCGCCGACAAGGCGTCCGCCTACCCGGGCAGGCTCTCCGGCGGACAGCAGCAGCGGGTGGCCATCGCCCGCGCGCTCGCCCTGGAACCCAGCCTGCTCCTGTTCGACGAGCCCACGTCGGCTCTCGACCCCGAACTCGTCGGTGAAGTCCTCGATGTCATCAAGGACTTGGCCGCCCAGGGCACGACGATGATCGTCGTCACCCATGAGATCGGCTTCGCCCGGGAGGCCGCCGACACGGTGGTCTTCATGGACGAGGGCCGGATCGTGGAGCAGGGCCCGCCCGCCGCCGTGCTCGACCACCCGGAGCATGAGCGGACCCGCGCCTTCCTCTCCAAGGTCCTGTGAAAGGACTCCTGACCATGCCAGTGCCCCGCCCCCTCCACCTCGCCGCCGAGATCGGCGGCCGGCCGCGGTACGACGCCGGCCACTACACCCGCCTCGCGCTCCTCGCCGAGCGCGGCAACCTCGACTTCATCACCCTCGACGACTCCTTCGCCCGGCCGGGGCCCGACGCCCTCGCCGTGCTCGCCCGCGTCGCCCCCGGGACCGGACGGATCGGCCTGGTACCGGCCGTGACCACCACCCACACCGAGCCGTTCCATGTCTCGTCGGCCGTCGCCACCCTGGACTGGGTCAGCCGCGGCCGGGCCGGCTGGCGCACCGCGGTGTCGGACACCGCGGCCGAGGCCGCACTCTTCGGACGCCGCGACGCCGCGCCCCACGACGAGCTCTGGCACGAGGCCGGCGAAGTCGCCGACGTGGCGGCCAGGTTGTGGGACAGCTGGGACGACGACGCGGAGATCCGCGATGTGGCCACCGGCCGCTTCATCGACCGCGACAGGCTGCACTACACCGACTTCACCGGCCGTACGTTCTCCGTCCGGGGACCCGCGATCGTGCCCAGACCGCCCCAGGGCCACCCCGTCACGGTGGTCGACGGAACCGGTGCGGCGGCCCGCGAGACGGCCGTCCGGCACGCCGATGTCGTACTCGTACGCGCCGAGGACCCGGTCACCGCCCGTACGTGCAGGGAGGAGATCAGGAACCGGGCGGCCGCCCACGGCCGCAGCCCCGACCAGCTGCGTGTCCTGGTATCCCTCCCGGTCGAACTGCACACCGGCGCCGACGCGGTGGGCCTCGCCCGGCTGATCGCCGACTGGTACGAGCAGGACGCGGCCGACGGCTTCCATCTGATCCCCGCCGACGTGGAGCGCGACCTCCCGCTCATCGTCGACGGCACGGTCCCGGTGCTCCAGCACCACTGCCTGCTGCGCCGGTTCTATCCGGGCGCGACGCTCCGCGAGCATCTGGGACTGGCCCGTCCCGCAGGCCGGTACGCGGCACGGAGCCCCGGGGGACGGCACGCACCGAGCGCCGCAGGCCGGTACGCGCAGAACCCGGGGGGACGGCCGTGACCGCACAGCAGAAGCAGATGCATCTCGCCGCCCACTTCCCGGGCGTCAACAGCACCACCGTGTGGACCGATCCCCGCTCGCGGAGCCAGATCGAGTTCTCCTCCTTCGAGCATCTCGCCCGGACGGCCGAGCGCGGCAGGTTCGACTTCTTCTTCCTCGCCGAGGGGCTGCGGCTGCGCGAGCACCGGGGGCGCATCCACGACCTGGACGTGGTCGGCAGACCCGAGTCGATCACCCTGCTCAACGCGCTGGCAGCCGTCACCGACCGGCTCGGTCTGGCCGCGACCGTGAACGCCACCTTCAACGAGCCGTACGAACTCGCCCGCAGGCTCGCCACCCTCGACCACCTCAGCGGCGGGCGGGCCGCCTGGAACGTGGTCACCTCGTCCGATGCCTTCACCGGCGAGAACTTCCGGCGCGGCGGCTATCTCGACCGGGCCGACCGCTACACCCGCGCCGCCGAGTTCGTCGCGACGGCGCGTGAACTGTGGGACTCCTGGAGCCCCGACGGCAGCCCGAGTCCCTTCGCTCACACGGGCCCGCACTTCGACATCGCGGGCGAGTTCACCGTCCCGCGCTCCCCGCAGGGCCACCCGGTCGTCATCCAGGCCGGCGACTCGGACGAGGGCCGGGAGTTCGCGGCCTCGTCCGCCGACGTGATCTTCACCCGGCACGGCACGCTCGACGCGGGCCGCGCCTTTTACGCCGACACCAAGCGGCGGCTGGCGAAGTACGGCCGTGAGCCGTCGGAGCTGAAGATCATGCCGGGTGTCAGCTACGTCCTGGGCGACACCGCGGCCGATGCGCAGGAACGGGCGGCGGTCATCCGCGAGCAGCAGGTCTCCCCGCAGAACGCGATCCTCGCCCTGGAGCAGATCTGGGGCCGGGACCTCTCCTCGTACGACCCGGACGGGCCCCTGCCCGAGGTCGACCCCGATCCCGGTTCGGATGTCGTCCAGGGGCGGGTCGGGGTGGCCGATCCGCAGGCCGTCGCCGCGAAGTGGCGGGCGCTCTCACGGGAGAAGGGGCTGTCCATCCGGCAGACGGTCATCGAGACCACCGGACGCCAGTCCTTCATCGGCACCCCGGAGGCGGTGGCCGCCGAACTGCACGAATTCGTCCGGGCGGACGCGGCCGACGGGTTCGTCCTCGTCCCGCACCTCACCCCGGGCGGACTCGACGACTTCGTCGACCGGGTCGTACCACTGCTCCAGGAGCGCGGGGTGTTCCGCACCGAGTACAGCGGCCCGACGCTCCGCTCCCACCTCGGTCTCGCCGAGCCGGTATGGAAGGGTTGATCCCATGACAGAAGGAACGGGCAGTACCGATGGCCCCACGACTGCCACTGATGGCTCCACCGGCTCCACGACTGCCGAGGAAGCAGGGGCGCCGGGGCCGGCCGGCTGGCGGGCGTGGCACGAGCAGCGCACGGCGACGGTCACCGCGCCCTACGGTCCGCTGGCCCTGACCGGCACCCACTGGCTCGACGACGCGCAGGACGGACGGATTCCGGATGTAGCGGGCCACTGGGAAGCGGCCGGTGACGAGGTGGTGCTGACGGCCACCGCCGAGGACGGACTCTCCCTCGACGGAGAGCCGTTCACCGGACGGACCGCGCTCACCGCCGACCACACCCCGCCCGCGCAGGCGCGCATCGCCCAGGGCGACCGGCGGCTGGTCGTGGTGCGCAGGGAGGGGCTGTGGGCGGTCCGCGTCTGGGACCCGGACTCCGCGAACCGGCGGGCGTTCGCCGGGATCGAGGCCACGCCGTACCACCCGGAGTGGGTGCTTCCCGGCCTCTACCGGCCGTACGGCGCGAGCCGCACCGTCCAGGTGCCCAACGCCGACGGCCGCGACCGCGGTCTCGGCCTCTCCGGCGAACTCGCCTTCCACCTGGAGGGCGACGAACACACCCTCCAGGTCGCGCAGGAGGAGGACGGCTCGCTGTGGGCGGTCTTCGCCGATACCACCAGCGGAACGAGCAGTTACCGGTTCCGCTTCCTGCGGCCCTCCGCGCCGGCGGCCGACGGCCGGGTGAGCGTCGACTTCAACCGCACGCTGCTGCCGCCCTGCGCCTTCGCCGAGCACTTCATCTGCCCCTTCCCGCCGCCGGGCAACACCCTCCCGGTCGCGGTCACGGCGGGCGAACGCACGGCGCGTACAGGCTGATCCGTCACCTCGCGGTGGCCGTGCCCGGCCGGAAGGCCCTCTTGCGCCCGACGGCCGGGTCGCGCTGTACTCCCGGCAGCGCGTTTGTCAGGGACACGGCGGGAGTGCTCCGCCGTGCCCCGGCCTGCGCCTCATGGGTCCCCCCACCGAAGGACCCGCGGATTCTCTTCCGGAGGAACTGATATGAGGATCAAGCGCACCACCCCCCACAGCGGCCCCGCGAGACGCGGCCGGCTGATCGCCGTGGCGTCCGGCCTGCTGGTCGCGGCCGCACTCACGGTCCCCACCGCCCACGCCGACCAGGCCACGGCGTACAGCCCCCAGCAGCTGACGGCCGCGAGCAACGCCGTGCAGGGCGCGGACGTGGCGGGCACCGCCTGGTACGTCGACAAGGCGACCGGCACCCTCGTCGTCACCGCGGACAGCTCGGTCTCATCGGCGGAGATCAGCCGGATCAAGCAGCGGAGCGGGGCCAACGCGGGCGCGATCCGCGTCGAGCGCACCTCCGGCACCTTCAACAAGCTCCTCAAGGGCGGTGACGCCATCTACACCTCGCAGTGGCGCTGCTCCGTCGGCTTCAACGTACGCAGTGGCTCGACCTATTACTTCCTCACCGCAGGGCACTGCACCGAGGGCTCTCCCGCCTGGTACACCAACTCGTCCGACACCACGAGCATCGGCCCGACGGCCGGCACCAGCTTCCCGGGCAACGACTACGGCATCGTCAAGTACACCAACTCCGCCGTGCCGCACGACGGCACCGTCGGCAGCCAGGACATCACCAGCGCGGGCAACCCCACCGTGGGCCAGACCGTGACCAGGACCGGCTCCACCAGCGGTACCCACAGCGGCAAGGTCACCGCGCTGAACGCCACCGTCAACTACGGCAGCGGGGACGTCGTCTCCGGACTCATCCAGACGACGGTCTGCGCCGAGCCCGGTGACAGCGGCGGCCCGCTCTACGCGGGCTCCAAGGCCCTGGGTCTCACCTCCGGCGGCAGCGGTGACTGCACATCGGGCGGTACGACCTTCTTCCAGCCCGTCACCGAGGCGCTGAGCGCCTACGGGGTCAGCGTCTACTGACCGGGCCCCTCGGGTGGTTGTCGCCGCCCCGCTGACACAGCGACGCAAGAGCCTTCGTCCGGATTCCGGGCGGGGGCTCTTGCGTACTTTTGAGAGGATGTCAGGGGGAGCGGGGAGCTCACAGAAGGCGGGGGCGTATGAAGCGCATCGGAGTGACCGGACACCGCAGTATTCCGCCCGACGCCATCGCCCATGTGCGGGAGGCGCTGCGCACTCTGCTCGGCGGCCACCAGGGGCCCCTGGAGGTCCTCTCCAGCCTGGCCGCGGGCGCCGACCAGCTCTTCGCCTGCATCGCGCTGGAATGCGGCGCCGAACTGACCGCGGTCATCCCCAGCGGTGACTACGAACTGGGCTTCTGCGACCCGGTCGAGCTGGCCGGCTACCACCGGCTCAGAGGCAGGGCGACCCAGGAGGTACGGATGGACTTCCCGCACTCCACGGACGAGGCCTACTACGCGGCCGGCGCCTATATCGCCGACAACTGCGACCGCCTGGTGGCCGTCTGGGACGGCCTGCCCGCGCGTGGCCTCGGCGGTACGGGCGACATCGTCAGCTACGCCCTGGAGGCGGGCAAGCCGGTGACGGTCATCTGGCGCGAGGGCGTGAAACGTGACTGAAAACGATCGCAGCTTCTGATCCGTCCCGCGGGCTGCTTCTGACCCGTGCCGCGGTGAATGTGTGACGTGGCATCAACTGCCGTGCCGGGCAAGCCAGTCGGTGTACTGCGGAGAGACGACCCGCTCGGTCTCGTACACCGCGGCCGACCACTGCTTCTCGGTGAGGGGGCTCTCCATCGCCAGATGCAGCGCCTTGAGCTTCTCCTCCACCAGTGCGTGCGCCGCTATCAGCGGCTGGTGCCGGCGGAACTCGCTCCAGGCGACCCCGGAGGCCGCGGCGGCCGACACCACCGCGGCGACCTCGGTGTTCTCGCTGATGGAGAGGGCACGCAACACCCCGAAGGCCAGGGCGACCAGGGTGAGCAGCGCGAAGGCACTCGACCACAGGAGGGTGGCGCCGCGGGAGACCTCCTGCTTGCGCCGGTACCAGTTGCGCTGCTCGATGAGCCGGTCCCGCACATAGGTCTCCTTGCGGACCTCGAACGACTTGGCCCGCAGGGAACGCATCTGAGGGGTGATCAGGTCAGGACCCGGTGTCTCCTGGTCCCAGCCCACCGTGCGCAGTTCCTCCAGCTGCTCCCCGACGCGGCCGATGAACAGCTCGTCCACATCGGCCGATCCGGCGTCGAAGGGGGCGCCGTGGACGGCGTATCGCCAGCACATGGACTTGATGAAATCGGCTGCCGAGCGGTTGAGTTGCCACTGTGCCTTGGCCTTGCGGCGGGAGGTGCTGAAGGTCAGCAGCAGCACCCCGGCGTAGGCCAGCGTGCTCAGTACGCCGATGGCCTGGAAGCCACCCCCGAGCTCCGCCCGCCAGGGCAGGGACGCCGTCGCGGCACCCACCACCAGGAGCACCAGCTGGGCCCGGGTGGAGCCCACGGCCTCGCCCTGTCTGGCGATGGCGTGGGCGTCGGCCCGGTGGAACAGTTCGGGCAGATCGGCACTCCGGAAGACCATGCTGCGTTCTGGGTTCCGCTCTGGACCGGGAAACGCCGTCACATGAACCCCCGTCTGCGACTTCAGTCTTCACTCTTTAGGTGGAATGGCGTGTTCCGGAATTCGGGAGCACACTCTGTGCGACGTTCTCGCTCGCGTCCGGTCGCGCTCAGTTGCCTTCGGTGTGGTTGAGGGTAAAGTCGACCCGCCGACACTGCAACGGTGCAAGTATCGGCATTCCTGCCCATGTCCAGAAAACATCCCTCAAGGACGGCCTCATCATGTCCGTAACTTCAGCCTCTTCCGGCGCAGTCAAGAAGCCGCGTGTCCCCCTGGCCGAGATCGATGTGCGCGGTACCGAGGCTGTCAAGCAGCTCGGCCGGGTTCTCTCCGCTTCGACCGGTCGCTCGATGAGGGCATCGACCTTCAATTCGGCGCTCTAGACTGGTGGAATGACAGGACCCCTGGTCCCATTCCGCGAGATCGTCCTCAAGGTCCACAGCAGATGCGATCTTGCCTGTGACCACTGCTATGTCTACGAACATGCTGACCAGAGCTGGCGCACTCGGCCCAAAGCCATCTCTGACCAGGCGATCCACTGGACAGCTCTGCGACTGGCGGAGCATGCCAGGACCCATGACCTGCCCTCCGTGTCAGTGATCCTGCACGGAGGGGAGCCACTGCTGGCAGGTCCCGCACGACTGCGCCGCGTCTGTGAGGAGCTCACCGGGGCCCTGGAAGGGACCGCCGAGCTCGACCTCCGGATCCACACCAACGGCCTCCAGCTCAGCCCCCGGTACCTCGACCTGTTCGACGAGTTCAACGTCCGGGTCGGCATCTCCCTCGACGGGGACCGCGCTTCCAACGACCGGCACCGCCGCTTCGCCGACGGCCGCACCAGTCATCCGCTGGTGCTCAGGGCCGTCGAGCTGCTCCGCCAGGACCGGTACGCCCATCTCGACCTCGGTCTGCTCTGCACCATCGACGTACTGAACGACCCGGTCGCCGTCCATGACGCGCTGACCGGGCTCGGCCCCCCGCGCATCGACTTCCTGCTGCCGCACGCGACCTGGGACGACCCCCCGCACCGGCCCGCCGGATCGCCGACCGCCTACGCCGACTGGATCCTGACGGTCTTCGACCGCTGGGACGCGCAGGGGCGGCAGATCCCCGTGCGGCTCTTCGAGTCGGTCATCTCCACGCTCAACGGCGGTCCGAGCCTCACCGAGTCGCTGGGCCTGGCCCCCACCGATCTGGTCGTCGTGGAGACCGACGGCACGCTGGAGCAGGTCGACTCCCTCAAGAGCGCCTACGAGGGCGCCGCGTTCACCGGGTTCGACGTCTTCAGCCACACCTTCGACGAGGTCGCGGCCCACCCCGGGGTCCGCGCCCGTCAACTCGGCCTGGCCGGTGTCGGCGAGAAGTGCCGGGAGTGCCCCGTCGTACGGTCCTGCGGGGGCGGTCTCTACACCCACCGCTACCGTGCGGGCTCCTTCGACCAGGAGAGCGTCTACTGCACCGACCTGGAGGCCCTGGTCCGCGGCATCGAGACGCGCACCGCGGCGGCCACCACCTCGCCCGCGCTCACCGATCCGCAGGAGCTGGACGCCGGACAGCAGGACCTGACCCGCACTCTGCTCGCCGCGCTGCACACGGAGCTGGCGGGCCGCGGCGGCGAGGAGTGGGCGCGGGCCTGGGAGCTGGCGGGCACGGTCGAGCAGCGGTCCGACGGGCTCGACACCGTGCTCGCCCACCCCTACGCCCGCAGCTGGCTGTTCAGTTGTCTGGACGCCCTGCGCCAGGGCCGGACCGGCACCCCCGGCAGCAGGCTGGCCGCCCACGTCGCGGCGGGAGCCCTGCGCGGCGGGCTCGACCTGCCCGTCACCGTGGCGTACACCGGCGGTCTGCTGCACCTTCCGACCTACGGGGCGTTACGTCTCACCGGGCCGGCCGGGAGCGGCCGTGCCGAGGTCCGCATCGCCGAGAAGGGCTTCCTGGTCAGAAGCGAGGGCGCCGAACTGCACGTGCCGCGCCCGGACGAGGCCACCGCCGACTGGCAGCCGCTGCGCCGGACCGACTGCGACGGGGCCCCCGATCTCGCGCTGGACGATCTGGACCCGTACCGCGACTGCTTCGGTACGCCCGTCGGGGAGCGCCTCACCCTGGCAGGCGCCGCCGACTGGAGCCGGCGCTTCGCGCACACCTGGTCCGCGCTGCGTGCCGCCGTACCCGCGCACGCCGAGGACGCCGCCGCCCGGCTCACCACGGTGACCCCGCTGACCGCGGGCGAGCCGGCCGTCGGCCGGCACGGAGCCGGAGCCATCGGTGTCTCCCTGTCCGGCCTCACCCCCGAGGGCCTGCTGCGCGCCACGCGCCGGGCGAAGCTGCGCGCGCTCCTGGATGTCACCGATCTCTACGCCCAGGACGGCGCCTGGCTGCACCGGGTGGCCCGGCGGCAGGAACCGGCGCCGGTCTCGGAGGTGCTGTCCTGCGCCTACGAGGGCGTGGCGCTCGCCGCGTACGGAGGAGAGAACCGTGCACGCACCCTGGCGCACACCCGGCAGGCGCTGGAAGCTCTGGAGGGCGCGGCCGAACTGACCGTCAGTGGCAGGAGCCTGGTCGCCGCCCTGTGGGACGAGTGGGAGGAGACCGCCCGTGGCCGATGAAGCCGGGCCGGCCGCCGAGCTGAGGGCGCTCGGTGTCAGGGAGGGGATGACGCTGCTGGTGCACGCCGCGCTCGGCGGCACCGGGCTGGACGCGCGGACGCTGCGGGACGAGCTCCTCGGCGTACTGGGCGAGGACGGGACGCTGGTGGTCCCGGCCTTCACCCCGGAGAACTCCACGACATCGGCGGCCCATCTGCGGCAGACCGCCGGACTCACCGCGGACGCCAGGGACCGCTTCCTCGCCGCGATGCCCGCCTTCGATCCCGCCCGTACACCGTGCCCCGGGATGGGCCGGCTGGCTGAATGTGTACGGCTCTCCCCGGGCGCGGTCCGCAGCAGCCACCCCCAGACCTCGTTCGCCGCGCTGGGCGCGCGCGCCGAAGAGCTGGTAAAGGACCATCCTGCCGACTGCCACCTCGGTGAGGAGTCCCCGCTGGGCAGGCTAGCCGCCGCCGGTGCGGAGGAATTGATGATCAATGTGGGATTCGGTGTGTGCACCTCCTTCCACCTTGCTGAATACCGGATTCCGGATATCCCGACGCAGCTGTACCGCTGCGTGGTCAGTACGGGCGGGCGGCGTGAGTGGTTCGAATACCGGGACGTCGAACTCGACGACAGCGATTTCGAACTGATCGGTGCGGATTTCCCCCGCGGGAGCCTGCGGGAGGGGAAGCTGGGGAACGCGGCCGCCACGGCGTTCCCGATCAAGGACGCTGTGGAGCACGCGATGAAATGGATGACCGAAAAGCGGCGTTGATTGACCGAACGTCGACGGGGTGGAGACTCTTCGCTCCGGAATGATGTCTTCATGGACGACGGGGGGCCGAGTTGGCAGCATCGGAACAGCCGAGAGCGGCGAACCACAGGCCGTATTTTTTTCTCAGCTATGCGCACACTCCGAAACACGGAGCCGTCGGGCCCGACCCGGACATGTGGGTCGAGCGGCTCTTCCGTGACCTCTGCGCCCATGTGATGGCCATGACCAATCTGCCCGCGGGAGCGCCCGCGGGCTTCATCGACCGGGAGCTGCGGTCGGGGGAGGGCTGGTCGGAGCGGCTCGGCGAAGTCCTCGCCACCTGCCGGGTCTTCGTACCGCTCTTCTCGCCCCGCTATTTCGGCAGCGAGATGTGCGGCAAGGAGTGGTACGCCTTCGCCCAGCGCGCCATTCAGGAACAGGTCCGCAGCAACCGCACGGCCGACGCGATAGTCCCCGCCCTCTGGGTCCCCGTGCCGCCGCACCAACTGCCGGGCCCGGCAGCGCGGTTGCAGTTCAACCACCGGGCGTTCGGTGAGCGCTATGTGACCGACGGGCTCTACGGTCTCGTCAAACTGCGGATATTCGCCGAGGAGTACGAGCGGGCCGTCTACGAACTGGCCAAACGCATTGTGAGCGTCGCCGACGCATCGGACGTCGGCCCGTGCCGCCCCGTCGACTACCGGGCCATACCCAGCGCCTTCGGCCCGCCCAGTGCGGGCCCGCGCCCGATGAAACTGACCGTCGCCGCGCCCACCCGCCACGACCTTCCCGACGGCCGGCATTCCGAGTACTACGGGGACACCCCGCTGGACTGGAATCCGTACCACCCGGTCTCCGCGCAGCCGCTGTCCCGGCTCGCCGAGGACCTGGTCCGCTCGCTCAACTACCAGGCCACCGTCACCTCGTTCGACGAGGAAGTACTCCATCTCGACGGGAAACAGCCGCCGTCACGCCCCGAGGTCCTGCTCGTCGACCGCTGGGCCCTGCACGACGACGAGCGGCGCCAGCGGCTCTCCGCCTTCGACTCCGAGCACCGCCCCTGGGTGAGTGTGGTGGTCCCCTGGAACCGCGACGACCACCAGAGCAGAGCCTCCGAGGCCGAGCTCACCGGCCGTCTGGAGGACACCATGCCGTCCAAGATGCGGGAGGGGCGCGCCGCGTCGAGAGCGGCGGCCAAGGGCGTCCCGAGCATGGAGGCCTTCGGCCAGATCCTGCCCCAGGTGGTGGAGGCCGCCGCCCAGCAGTATCTGAAGCACGCCGCCGTCTACCCGCCGGGCGGCGGCGGTCACCACGAACGGCCCCGGCTCATCGGCCCGATGGCGACCGAACAGGCCGCCACCCGCTACATACCGGCTACTCAGGATCTCGCGCTCGATGCGGAGGACACGGATGACGGCAGGTCGTGACGGACGCATCGTCACCTTCTACTCGTACAAGGGAGGTACCGGCCGGACCATGGCCCTGGCCAACACCGCCTGGATCCTGGCCGCCAACGGCAAACGCGTCCTCGCGGTGGACTGGGACCTGGAGGCACCGGGCCTCTACCGCTTCTTCCACCCCTTCCTCGACCCGTCCACGCTCGGCGCAACCACCGGGATCATCGACCTGATCACCGAGTACGCCTGGGCGGCCACCAGCCCCGTCCCGCGCCCCGACGACTGGCACCGGGACTACGCCCGTATCCAGCAGCACGCGGTCTCGCTGACACCGGAGACGCTGGGCTGGGAGTTCCCCGACGGCGGCACGCTCGACTTCGTGTCGGCCGGCCGGCAGAACCGCGAGTACTCGGCCACCGTCTCCACCTTCGACTGGGACAACTTCTACGACCGGCTCGGCGGCGGCCACTTCTTCGACGCGCTGCGCGACGACATGAAGGCCAACTACGACTACGTCCTCATCGACAGCAGGACCGGCCTCAGCGACATCGCCGACATCTGCACCGTCCATCTGCCCGACGCGCTCGTCGACTGCTTCACCCTCAGCGACCAGTCCATCGACGGCGCCGCCGCAGTGGCCCGCCAGATCGACAAGCACGACGGCGGCCGGGGCATCCAGATCCTGCCCGTCCCGATGCGGATCGACGAGGGCGAGAAGGAGAAGGCGGACGCCGGACGGGCCCTGGCCAGGCTCCGGTTCGACGGACTGCCGCGCGGGCTCACGGGCGAGGAGCTCACCGCGTACTGGGGAGCGGTCGAGATCCCGTACCGCCCCTACTACGCCTACGAGGAGACCCTGGCCACCTTCGGCGACGAGGCCGGGCTCACCAACTCGCTGCTCTCCGCCTTCGAACGGCTCGCCTCCGTCGTCACGAACCGGCAGATCACCTCGATGCCGCAGATCCCCGAAGAGGTCAGGCTGCGCATCAGGGACGCCTTCACCCGGCGCCGCCCCGCGCTCCCCGCCGATCTGCTGCTCAGCTATGTGGCGGAGAACCGGATGTGGGCCGACTGGATCGAGTCGGTGCTCACCCGCGCCGGCTTCCGGGTGGTGCCGCGCGACGTGTCCGCCGAGGCGCCGCCGTCCGACGCGGAGACCGCGGCGGCCGAAGGCGCGGCCCGTACCGTCGTCGTCCTCTCCAGCGCCTATCTCAAGTCGGCCCGCGCGGTGGAGGTCTGGCAGCGCTCGGCGGCCGAGGACCCCTCGGGGACCCGCAGACATCTGCTGCCGCTGCGCGTCGGTGACGTACGGCTGACCACGCCGTACATCGACCGCAACCCGGTCGACCTGTTCCGGCTGGACGAAGTGCACGCCACCACGGCGCTGCTGCGGTCGGTGGACCGGCCGGGCGGCCAGGCCGTCGACGGGGTGGCGCCGGGGCCGCGGTTCCCCGGCACCGTCCCGAAGATCTGGAACGCACCGGCCCGCAACTCCGGCTTCACCGGGCGCTCCCTGGTACTGGAGCGGATGCGCGACCAGCTCGGCGGCGGGATGGCCGTGGTCCTGCCGCAGCCCCAGACGCTGTACGGCCTCGGCGGCGTCGGCAAGACCCAGGTGGCCCTGGAGTACGTGCACCGCTTCATGGCCGACTACGACCTGGTCTGGTGGATCTCCGCCGAACAGACCGACGACGTGATCGCCGGCCTCGCCGAACTCGCCGTCCGTCTCGGCACCCAGGGCGCCGACGACATGGCGTCCGCCTCGCAGGAGGCCATCGACCTGCTGCGCCGCGGGGTGCCCACCTCGCGCTGGCTGCTGGTCTTCGACAACGCGGACGACCCCGAGCAGCTGAAGCGCTTCTTCCCGCCGGGCGGCCCCGGCCATGTGCTGGTGACCTCGCGGAACCAGACCTGGTCGCAGTACGGGGACGCGCTGCCCGTCGACGTCTTCATGCGGGAGGAGTCCGTCGAGCACATCCAGCGCCGGGCGCCCGGCCTCTCCGCCGACGACGCGGCCCGGGTCGCCGAGGCGGTGGGCGACCTGCCGCTCGCCGTCGAGCAGGCGGCCGCCTGGATCGCCGAGACCGCCACCCCCGTCGACACCTATCTGGAACAGCTGGCCCAGGAGGCCGAGAGCGTCCTCGGCCTCAACCAGCCCGCCGGATACCCCGAACCGGTGGCCGCCACCTGGAACGTGTCCATCGCCCGCCTCAAGGAGCGCTCGCCCGCCGCGGTCCGGCTGCTCCAGCTCTGCGCCTTCTTCGCACCGGAACCGATCTCGGCGAAGCTCCTCTACAGCCGGGAGATGATCGACGCGCTCAAGCCGTACGACGCGACGCTCCAGGAGAAGCTGGTGCTCGGCCGGGTCATCCGGGAGATCGGCCGCTTCGCGCTCGCCAAGGTGGACCCGGTGGGCGGCTCCATCCAGGTGCACCGCCTGGTGCAGGCCGTGATCAAGGCACAGCTCACCCACGCGGAGCGGGACGACGCACGGCACGCCGTCCACATGATCCTCGCGGGCGCCAGGCCCGACGGTGACGAGCCCATAGACAACCCCGGCACCTGGCCCGACTTCGCCCCCATCTGGCCGCACCTGGGCCCGTCGGAGGCCAGGCTCTGCAAGGAGCCGGAGACCCGCCGGCTGATGATCGACCGGGTGCGCTACCTGTGGAAACGCGGCGACTTCGTCACGGCAGCGGCGCTCGCCGGCGAGCTGCGCGAGGTCTGGCGCGAACGCCTCGGCAACAACGACCTCCAGTACCTCTACCTCCGCTTCCACCTCTCCAACATCCTCCGCTCGCGAGGCCGTTACGTGGAGGCCATGGAGCTGGACGAGGAGACCCTGCGACGCCAGCGCGAACAGCTCCCGGAGCTCGGCCCCTCGCATCCGCACACCTACATGACCACCAGCGCCCTGGCCATGGACCTCGGCGCGGTCGGTGAGTACAGCAGGGCCATGACGCTGGCGACCGAGGCGTACGAGGGGTTCAAGGAGATCTTCGACGAGTCGCATCCGAGGACCCTGGCCGCGGCCAACAACCTGGCGCTGAACCTGCGGATCGCCGGCCAGTACGCCCGCGCCCGCGAGATGGACCAGGACGTCTACGACCGGCGCACCGAAGTGCTCGGCCCGGAACATCCGTACACCCTCTCGTCCGCGCAGAACCTCGCCCGCGACCTGCGCGAGGTCGGCCGGTACGAGGACTCCGTCGCGCTGCTCTCGCGGACGTACCAGATCTTCAAGGAGCAGCTGGGCCGGGCCTTCCCCGGTACGCTCGCGGCGGCCAAGAGCCTGGCCGTCTCGCTGCGCAGGGCCGGCCGTCCGGAGGACGCCAGGCGGCTGACCTCGGCCACCCGGGACAGGTACCGCATCAAGTACACGGTGGCGAACCCGGACTGGCTGGCCTGCGACCTGAACTTCGCGGCCGACCTGTTCGCCGCCGGGGACGCGGTGGGAGCACGGGACACCGCGCAGGCGGTGGTCGACCAGTACATGAAGATGCCGGGGGAGCGGCACCCGTACACCCTCACCGCCATGAACAACCTCGGCATCTACCAGGGGGCCTGCGGGGCGCTGGACACCGCGGAGTCGGTGCTCGCCAGCACGATCAGGGCGATGAGCGACGTACTGAACCCCCGCCATCCGCATGTGCTGTTCGCGACCGTCAACCTCGCCAATGTCACGGCCCAGCTGGGCGATCTCCCCAAGGCGCTGGAGATCGAGCGCCGGGTGGTCGCGGCGCTGCGCGAGGTCGTCGGCGCCCACCATCCGGAGACCCTGGCCTGTGCGTCCAACATGTCGGTGACGCTGGACGCGCTCGGCCGCAAGGAGGAGGCGCAGCTGCTGAGGGCGGAGACCGTCACCGAGCTGCAGCGGCAGCTCGGTGACGACCACGACTACGTGGGGATCGCGGGCGACGCGCGGCGGTTCAGCCGGGACCTGGAGCCGCTCGTGGTGTGACGGTCCGGATCGCGCCGCGCGCCCCGGTTCTCACTCGTCCAGCAGCCAGTTGAGGATGCGGGGGAGCGCGTGCAGCGCGTCGAAGTGCGCGGCGGCCGGTTCGAGTACGGCCGTCGCGCCCGGGATGCGCCGGGCCAGCCAGCGCGAGTGGCCGACGGGTGAGAAGACGTCCTTCACCCCGTGCCACAGCATGATCGGGCTGCGGATGTCGGCGGGGTCGAAACCCCAGGGGCGGGAGAACGCCAGCGCGTCGTCGATCCAGCCGTACGGTGAAGTGCGCAGCGCCTCCTGGTAGTTGCGCAGCAGCATGGCCCGTACGCCCGCGTCGTTGACGACTCTGCGGTCGGAGTCGGTGAGGTCGCTGAACAGCTGGTCGAGCAGGCGGACGGGGTTCTTCCTGATCTCCGCCGAGCGCGGGATGAGCCGTGCCGCCAGACCGTCGGGGTCGTCGGAAGCGCTGGTGTACTCCCGGACGTTGGACGCGGCCATGCCCTCGAACCAGTCGAGCCCGACGGCGTCCCGCGGGGCGAGCGTCACCAGGGCGGCCGCCCTGGTGACCCGGCCGGGCAGCAGGGCCGCACAGGCCAGCGCGTGGGGTGCGCCACCCGACCGCCCGGCGACGGCGAACTTCTCGATTCCCAGCGCGTCCGCGATCGCCCCGACGTCCTGGGCGACATCGGCGACGCTGCGTCCCGGCAGCCGGTCACTGCCTCCGTAGCCGGGGCGGTCGAAGGCGATGAGCTGCATTCTGCGCTGATAGAGCACCATGCCGCGCGGGGCGGGCCCCAGTCTGCTGCCCGGTGTGCCGTGCAGCAGGAACACCGGCCTGCCGCGCGGATCGCCGAGGCGCTCCACTGTGAGATGACGTCCGTCCGGCGCGCGAACCCGCCCGCGCAGCCCCGGTCCCTCTGTGCCGTATGCATGCATCGTGTGCACTGGCATCCCCCTTCGTTCCGATGATTACCCATCAGAGCGATTTCCGGGGGAGGGAGTTGCAGGGAAAGTGCGGATACGGACGGGGCCGCGCCCGCAATCCGCCCGCAACACGGTTGCAATCCGGTCGCAATCCGGTCCTCCGGCGGTGGATAGCGGACGGCGGCCGTCGGGCAACGGCTTCTGTTTGTCATCCGGTGGGGCTTATCTCCGCTTGAGTCCCCCTGCCGGACTGCCCATTCGTGAACGGAGTGCGGGTGCCTTGTTGGTGTCGTGTGCCCGTCCATGGGTCGACCTTGTGTGCGAGCTGTGACTGTCGGAATAGTGGGCGGCTCCATCCTCCGCTTCCGGTCACCCCACATGGCCGGAAGCGGCCCCCACAGGAGGTCGAAGTTGAAGCACCGACGCATACCCAAGCGCCGAGTGATCGCGGCAGCGACCGGCGCCGCCGCGCTGATCGCCGCAGGCGTCACCTTCCAGACGGCCAACGCCAGCGAGGCAGCACCGGCATCCCCGGTGAAGACGCTGTCCGTGGCCGCGGCCGGGACCCTGGCCTCGACGCTGACCCACGAACTGGGCGCCGACGCGGCCGGTTCGTACTACGACGCCAAGAGCAAGCACCTGGTGGTGAACGTCGTCGACGAGGCGGCGGCCCAGGGTGTGCGCAAGGCGGGCGGCCGAGCGAGAGTCGTCCAGAACTCGATGACCGCACTGACCGGTGCGCGCAAGACCCTGGCCGACAAGGCATCGCTGCCGGGCACCTCATGGGCGGTGGACCCGGTCAGTAACAAGATCGTCGTCACCGCCGACCGCACCGTCTCCGGGGCGAAGCTCTCGAAGCTGGACAGCGTCGTCAAGGGCCTCGGCGCCAAGGCCGAACTCAAGCGCAGCGCGGGGGAGTTCAAGCCCCTCATCGCGGGCGGCGACGCCATCTGGGGCTCCAGCGCCCGCTGCTCGCTCGGCTTCAACGTGGTCAAGGACGGCCAGCCGTACTTCATCACCGCCGGGCACTGCACCCAGGCCGTCAGCAGCTGGTCGGACTCGCAGGGCGGATCCGAGATCGGCACCAACGCGGCCTCCGACTTCCCCGGCCACGACTACGGCCTGGTGAAGTACACATCGGACACCCCGCACCCGAGTGAGGTCGACCTCTACAACGGCAAGACGCAGCCGATCACCAAGGCGGCCGACGCGACGGTCGGCATGGCGGTCCAGCGCAGCGGTTCCACCACCCAGGTGCACGGCGGCACGGTGAAGGGGCTCAACGCCACCGTCAACTACGGCAACGGCGATGTCGTCAACGGCCTCATCCAGACCGATGTCTGCGCCGAGCCCGGCGACAGCGGCGGCGCGCTCTTCTCGGGCGACAGCGCGATCGGTCTGACCTCGGGCGGCAGCGGTGACTGCTCCGCCGGCGGCGAGACGTTCTTCCAGCCGGTGCCCGCGGCGCTGGCCGCCTTCGGAGCGACGATCGGCTGACGCTCCCTCCCGTACGCAGGGCGTGTTCTGAAGGCGTGCCTCCTGAAGGCGTGTCCTGAAGTGCATGTCCTGCGAACAGCAACAGGGCCCGGCCCGTCCTCGTGACGGGCCGGGCCTCTGCCGTGGGGCCGCCCCCGGCTCCGCCCTCAGGCCCGGGGCGTCTCCCGTGGCTCCGGGGCGACGGCCGGCCTCCTGCGGAGCGTGGACATGGAGAGCGTGATCACCGTGCCCACCACCGCCCAGCCGGAGAGCACCAGCAGCGGCCCGGTGACGGAGTTGCCCCTGAAGTACGCGATGGAGCGCGCCGTCCAGGTGCCCGCGCCCGGGGGCAGCCAGGGGCCGATCGCGTGCCAGAACGGCGGCAGCATCGGCAGCGGGAAGGCGCCGCCCGCGCTCGGGTTGCCCGCGACCACCACCAGCAGGACGGCCAGGCCGATCCCCACGATGCCGGTGAGCGCCTGCAGGGCGAGAGTGATCGCGCCGACCCCGAAGACGACCAGCGCGCCGAGACCCCAGAGCGCCAGGACGCTGCCGGGCAGGGCGCCGAGCACCGGGCCGACGATGACCGCGCCCCCCAGCCCGCCCAGGACCGAGTAGAGCGCCATGGTGATGAGCCTGAGCGCGGCGCGCCGTCCGTTGGCGGCCCGGGAGCCCGCACTGATGGCCAGGATCGACGCGCAGAGGTAGCCGCCGACGCACCATCCGACGACCAGGTAGAACGCGGAGAGACCGTCGAAGTCCTGGGCCGACGCCGGTGCCACGTCGACGGTCCGCACGCTCCGCCGCTGTGTCTTCTCCACGCCGGTGATGATCCGGTCGAGCGACGAGGACAGCACGGTCCCGCCGCCGGACGCGACCAGGAGCGTGTCCTTCGAACCACCGGGGCGGACGATCAGGGCGCCGTCGAGATCACGGTTCAGGATCTTCTGCCGGGCATCGGCCGCGTCGGCGACCGTACGCGGGTCCAGCGGCCCGCCGGGGAGTCCCTTGAGTTCACTGACCAGCCGCGGGCCCGCCTGCGCGGGCGCGACGACCCCGAAGGGGACGTCCTTCGGCCGGGGATTGTGCAGAGCGCCCACATAGGACGCGATGAACAGCAGCTGAAGCACCAGCGTGCCGATGACGAGCAGCGCCGCGCGCGGAGTGACAGCGGTCTTCATCTCGTCCAGAAAAGTCATGGCCCCACGGTCCGGTAGAGCCGGTGTTTACGCAGGTGGGGCGGGCCCGAATGGCTGACGCGCCGTTAATCGCACAAGTATTCGAAAGTGGTCTATGGTGGAGAAGGGGGTCAGGAACGGACTGGACCATCGGAGCAGGAGGTGCGGCGGATGCCCGGTTTCACGCATCTCCACACCGTCTCGGGGTTCTCCCTGCGGTACGGGGCCTCCCACCCGGAACGGCTCGCCGAGCGGGCCGCCGAGCGGGGCATGGACGCCATCGCGCTGACCGACCGGGACACCCTCGCGGGCACCGTCCGCTTCGCCAAGGCGTGCGCCGCGGCCGGGGTGCGGCCGCTGTTCGGGGCGCGGCTCGCGGTCGGCGGGCGGGCGCGCGCCGAGGGCCCCACGCACCGGATGCGCGCCCCCGTGCGCGGCGGGGTGTTCGTCGACGAGTCCGTGCCCCGCGCGACCTTCCTCGCCCGGGACGGCGCGGAGGGCTGGGCGGCCCTGTGCCGGCTGGTCACCGCGGCCCACGCGGACGGGGACCGGCCCCTGCTGCCCTGGGACGAGAACCACGGGGACGGTCTCGCCGTCCTGCTCGGCCCGGACTCCGACGTCGGCCGGGCGCTCGCCGCAGGCCGCCCGGACCGGGCCGCCGTCCTGCTCGGACCCTGGCGGGAGGTCCACGGCGACGCGCTCCGCCTCGAAGCGGTCCACCACGGGCTGAGCGGCACAGGGCCCGGCTCGCTCAGACTCGCCGCCCGCACGCTCGGCTTCGCCGCCGAGCAGGGCGTACGCCCCGTACTGACCAACGCGGTCCGCTACGCCGACCAGGGGCAGGGCCCCGTCGCCGACGTCCTCGACGCCGCCCGCAGGCTGGTGCCCGTCGACCCGCGCAAGGGCCTCGACAGCGGTGAGCGCTGGCTCAAGGACGCCGGTGAGATGTTCCGCACCGCCGAGCGGATCGCCGAGGCGGCGGGCTTCCGCCGGGACACCGCGCACCGGCTGATCGACGAGACCCAGTCCCTGGCCGCCTCGTGCAGCGTCGACGCCGAGGACGACCTCGGTATGGGTACCGTCCACTTCCCCGAGCCGCGCCTCGTCGGCGCCGCGCACCGCACCGCCCAGCGCGTGCTCGCCTCCCGCAGCGCCGCCGGCATGGTGCTGCGCGGCTACGACCGCAGACGTGAGTACTGGGAGCGGCTGCACCACGAGCTGGACATCATCGCCTTCCACGGCCACGCCTCGTACTTCCTGACCGTCGCCCGGGTCGTGGACGACGTGAAGGAGATGGGCATCCGGGTCGCGGCCCGCGGCTCCGGCGCGGGGTCCCTCGTCAACCATCTGCTGGGCATCGCCAACGCGGACCCCGTCGAGCACGGGCTGCTGATGGAGCGCTTCCTCTCCCGGCGCAGGCTCGCGCTGCCCGACATCGACATCGACGTCGAGTCGGCCCGCAGGCTCGACGTCTACCGCGCGATCATCGGCCGCTTCGGTGCCGAGCGGGTCGCCACCGTGGCCATGCCGGAGACCTACCGGGTGCGCCATGCGATACGGGACGTGGGCGCCGCCCTGTCCATGGACCCGGCGGAGACCGACCGGCTCGCCAAGGCCTTCCCGCACATCCGCGCCCGCGACGCCCGCGCCGCGCTGGCGGAGCTGCCCGAACTGCGCGCCGTGGCCGAGGAGTCGGAGCAGGGCGGCGGGAAGTACGGACGGCTGTGGGAGCTGGTCGAGGGGCTCGACGCGCTGCCGCGCGGAATCGCCATGCACCCGTGCGGGGTGCTGCTCTCCGATGCCTCCCTGCTGCGGCGCACGCCGGTGATGCCGACCAGCGGCGAAGGCTTTCCCATGTCCCAGTTCGACAAGGAGGACGTGGAGGACCTGGGGCTGCTCAAGCTCGATGTGCTGGGGGTGCGGATGCAGTCCGCGATGGCCCACGCCGTCGCCGAGATCGGCCGGGCCACGGGGGAGCACCTCGACCTGGACGACCCCGCACAGGTGCCGGCGGGCGACCCCGCGACGTACGCGCTCATCCGCTCCACCGAGACGCTGGGCTGCTTCCAGATCGAATCGCCGGGCCAGCGCGACCTGGTGGGGCGGCTGCAGCCGGCCACCTTCGACGATCTGGTCGTCGACATCTCGCTGTTCCGGCCCGGGCCGGTCGCGGCCGACATGGTGCGGCCCTTCATCGAAGCCCGGCACGGCCGCGCGCCGGTGCGCTTCCCGCACCCCGATCTGGCGGAGGCGCTGAGCGGCACGTACGGGGTCGTCGTCTTCCACGAGCAGATCATCGAGATCCTGCGGATCATGACGGGCTGCGGCCGGGACGAGGCGGACCAGGCGCGGCGCCGGCTGTCCGACCCCGAGTGGCAGGGGCGGATCCGCGCCTGGTTCGCCGGGGCGACGGCGGAGCGCGGTTATGCGCCCGAAGTCACCGCGCACACCTGGGAGATCGTCGAGGCGTTCGGCGCGTACGGCTTCTGCAAGGCGCACGCGGTGGCCTTCGCCGTGCCGACGTACCAGTCCGCCTGGCTCAAGGCACACCACCCCGCTGCCTTCTACGCGGGGCTGCTCACCCACGACCCCGGGATGTATCCGAAGCGGCTGCTGCTGGCGGACGCACGGCGGCGCGGGGTCCCGGTGCTGCCGCTGGATGTGAACCGGTCGGCGGTCGCTCACCGTATCGAACTGGTGTCCGGTACTTTCGGTGTCCGGCTCGCGCTCTCCGATGTCCACGGCATCAGCGAGGCCGAGGCCGCACGGATCGAGACGGGCCGGCCCTACTCCTCGCTGCTGGACTTCTGGCAGCGCGCCCGGCCGGGGAAGCCGGTCGCCCAGCGGCTCGCCCAGGTCGGCGCGCTGGACGCGTTCGGCGCGAACCGCCGGGATCTGCTGCTGCACATCTCCGAACTGCACGCGGGCCGCAGCGGATCCGCGCACAGCGGCCAACTCGCCCTGGGGGAAGGGCGGAGGACGGCACCGGCCGGACTGCCCGACCTCAGCGACGCCGAGCGGCTCAGCGCCGAACTCGGCATCCTCGGCATGGACTCGTCGCGCCATCTGATGGAGGACCACTACGCCTTCCTGAAGGAACTGGGCGCGCTCTCCGCCCGGCGGCTGCGCTCCGCCGAGCACGGGCAGAGCGTCCTGGTCGCGGGCGCCAAGGCCGCCACCCAGACCCCGCCGATACGTTCCGGGCGCCGGGTCGTCTTCACCACCCTGGACGACGGCACGGGCCTGGTCGACCTCGCCTTCTTCGACGACAGCCATGCCACGTGCGCGTACACCGTCTTCCACTCCTGGCTGCTGCTGGTACGCGGAGTGGTGCAGCGGCGCGGGCCGCGCAGCCTCAGCGTGGTCGGCTCGGCGGCCTGGAACCTGGCCGATCTGGTCGAACTGCGGCGTACCGGCGGTCTCGATGCCGTCGCCGCCGCCCTGGCCACGCCCGCACCGGACGGAAGGGACGGGGCGGATGGAAAGGACGGGACGGGCGACAACGGCCGGCGCATCCAGCTCTCCACCGGCTACGAGATGAACCCCTGGGCGGACCTCAGGCCCGCCGGGGACCCGAACGCCACCGGGCGCAAGCTCTGGCACTCCAGCCAGGGGAGCGCGGGATGATCCTCTCCGTACGGTTCACGCCCGAGGCCCTGCCGCTCGGCCTGATCGAGGACCTCACCCCGGTGGTCCAGGCGTTCCCGCCCGACTCCGCGCTCATCGATGTCGGCGGCGCACAGCGGTACTTCGGGCGGAGCGCCACCGAACTCGCCGCGCTGCTGCGGGTGCGCGCGCTCGCCCACCACGGTCTCGACTGCGCGATCGGGGTGGGCGCCAATCCGCTGCTGGCCCGGATGGCCGCACGGGAGGCCCGGCCGGGAACGACCCTGGTGGCCGGTGACGCCCGGACGTTCCTCGCGGACAAACCCGCCGCCGCGCTCCAGGGGGTCGGGCCGAAGCTGGCCCGCATTCTCTGCTCGTACGGACTCGACTCCATCGACAGGATCGCCGCCGCGCCCCTCGCCACCCTCCAGCGGATCGCCGGAGCGCGCGCCGGGCGCGAACTCCAGGAACGGGCGCGCGGCATCGACCGTACGCGGGTCGTGCCGAACGCCGCTGCCCGGTCGGTCTCGTCCGAACGGTCCTTCCCCCGCGACGAACTGGACCGCGACCGGCAGCGCGGGGCCCTGCTCTCGCTCACTGAGGAACTGGGCAGCCGGATGCGTCGCGAGGGACAGGTGTGCGGCTCGCTGACGCTCACCGTGCGGTACGCCGACCGGTCCACCACCACTCGCGGCCGCACCTTGCACGAGCGGACCGCGCACTCGGCGGCGCTCACCGCCGCGGCGTACGCGATTCATGACGCGCTCGGGCTCCAGCGCGCCAGGGTGCGCGCGATCGCGCTGCGCGCCGAGGGGCTGACACCGGCCGAGCACGCCGCCCATCAGCTGATGTTCGACCCCGCCGACGACAAGGCACGCCGCATCGAGGCGGTCGCCGACCGGGCGCGGGCACGGTTCGGACCCGGGGCGATCGTGCCGGGGACGCTCGGGGTGCAGGACCGGCGACACACGCGCCGTGCGGGCAGGTCCGTACGGCGGTCCGCTGTACCGTGACCGGCGAAGATCAGCGAACGGCGAAAATCAGCGGACCGCGAAGGTTCAGTGACCGGCGAAGATCAGTTTCTGATCCTCCATCAGTTCTTTACTGACGCGTAACTTCCCCCGCTACCTTACTCGCGCGTAATTTGGCGTGAGCAGAACACTCTGGTGGTCCGGGCCGCAGGGCGAACGTCCGTCGTCACTCCCTTGAGTCGCAAGGAGATCACTCGATGATGCCCTGGAAGCGTGCGCTCGGAGCCCTCCCCGCGCTGGCGCTGGCGGTCACCGCCGCCGCGGTCCCCGCCGCTACGACGGCGCAGGCCGCCGCCCCCAGCAGCGGCTGGAACAACTACTCCTGCAAACCGTCGGCCGCTCACCCCCGGCCGGTCGTCCTCGTCCCCGGCACCTTCGGGAACGCCGCCGACAACTGGCTGGTACTCGCCCCGTACCTGGTCAACCGCGGCTACTGCGTCTTCTCGCTCGACTACGGCCAACTCCCCGGCGAAACCCTCTTCGACGGGCTCGCCCCGATCGAGCAGTCGGCCGCCCAGCTCTCCACGTTCGTCGACAAGGTGCTCGCGGCGACCGGCACCCCGAAGGCCGACATCGTCGGCCACTCGCAGGGCGGCATGATGCCGAACTACTACATCAAGTTCCTCGGCGGCGCGGCCAAGGTGAACTCGATGACCGGCATCGCCCCCGACAACCACGGCACCACCCTGTCGGGCCTCACCAAGCTCCTGCCGTACTTCCCCGGCGCCGCCGACATCCTCGCGAAGGGCGCACCGGGCCTCACCGACCAGGTCGCGGGCTCGCCCTTCGTCACCAAGCTCAACTCGGTGCCCGACACGGTGCCCGGCGTGCACTACACCGTCATCGCCACCAAGTACGACGAGGTGGTCACTCCCTACAAGACCCAGTTCCTCAGCGGCCCGGACGTCAACAACGTGCTGCTCCAGGACAAGTGCGCGGCCGACCTCTCCGAGCACGTCACCATCGGCCTGACCGACAAGATCGCCTACCACGAGGTCGCCAACGCCCTCGACCCCGCGCACGCCACCCCCACCACCTGCGCCTCCGCCGTGGGTTAGGGGCCGGCAAGCCCGCCGGTACGGCGGCGAGCGCAGGGCGCGGTCTCCCCTCCCGTCCCGGGGCTGGAGGGGAGTTGTATACGGACGCGCCGAAGAGGGAGATCCACGTGCCGCGTCCGCCGTACGGTCATGAACTGCCCGAGCGTCGCACGGAGATACACGTATGTTTCGCCGGGCATGTGATCAGCGGGATTGTCGGTGGGAGCTGAGAGCATCGGATCATGACGATCAACTGGGATGCCGCCGCCGACACCTTCGACGAGGAGGCCGACCACGGCCTGCGCGACCCCGGGGTGCGCGACGCATGGGCGGCACGGCTGAAGAGATGGCTGCCGGGGGAGCGGGCCGCGGTCCTCGACGTGGGCTGCGGCACGGGCAGCCTGTCCCTGCTCGCCGCCGAGCAGGGACACCGGGTCACCGCGGTCGACCTCTCACCCCGGATGGCCGAGCAGGCGCGTACCAAACTGGCCGGTGCGGACGCCGAGGTACTGGTGGGCGACGCGGCGCTGCCACCCGTCGGCGCGCGGACCTTCGATGTGGTGCTGGCCCGCCATGTGGTGTGGCTGCTCCCCGATTTCGAGGCGGCGCTCAAGCACTGGTGCTCCCTGCTCAACCCGGGCGGCCGGCTGGTCCTGGTGGAGGGCGTCTGGGGCGGCGTCGGGCTCTCGGCGGGCCAGCTGATGGCGGCCCTGGACCCGCTCACCGAGTCCGTGCACCACGAACTGCTCTCGGCCGACCCGGCCCTCTGGGGCAAGGAGGTCGACGACGAGCGCTATGTCCTGGTGGCGCTGACCTGAGACACCTTCAGCCCGGGATGCCTGGGTACCTGGGAAGCGGTGGTGGGGGCCGGGCGGACACCGGCCCCCGGCTTCGCCGTACCGGTCAGGCGTGCGGCAACTGGCCGCGTGAGGCGAGCAGTTCCAACTCGTCCAGAGCCTGTACGGCCTGCCGTGCCGCCTCCGGGTCGCGCCCGGCCAGACCGCTCGCCTCGAACTCGTCCTCGTCCAGCCGGAGAATCTCGGCCCCGTCCACCGACACCCACAGGTCGAGATCCAGGTCCTCCACGACCAGTTCGCCTTCGCGCAGCTCGGCCGGCCGGGTCACATCGCAGTACCAGCCCTTGAGCTCCCCGGCTCCGGTGCGGACCTCCTTGACGGCGTACCACCGGTCGCGCCAGTAGTGCTCGGTGAACACGTCACCGGGTTCGAACCGAACGAACCCGAAGTCCCGTACGCCCGCACCCGCCCACTCCGCCCGGACGGTCACCCGGGTGCCGTCGTCGGAGAGCACCGTCGCCGGATAGCTGATCTTCGTACTGCCCGCCTTCCGCAGGACGACCGTCACCTCGGCCGGACTCCCTGACGACATGCCGTACCTCCGTCGAGCGCTCTCGTAGCAGGACTGTACGGCGGCCGGTCGGCGCTCGGCCCCGGCTGCCGCCGCAGATTACGTGGGGACCCCGGCGGGCCGCCTCCCCTTTTCGGCCGGGTGCCGCCGGAACGGTGGCCCTCCGTGGGGGAGAATCGCGGGGTGACTCTGAAGATCGCCATTGACGCGGATGCCGCCACCGCCCCGTACGAGCAGCTGAGGGCCCAGATCGCCGGACAGGCGCGCTCGGGGAAGCTTCCCGCGGGGTACCGGCTGCCGACGGTACGGGGGCTGGCCGAGGAGCTCGGCCTCGCTGCGAACACGGTCGCCAAGTCGTACCGGGCGCTGGAGGCGGACGGTGTGATCGAGACGCGTGGACGCAACGGCACCTTCGTGGCGGCCGCCGGTGACGCGGCGGAACGCGAAGCGGCGGAGGCGGCGCGGGCCTTCGCCGAGCGCGTCCTGCGGCTGGGCCTCGCTCCGGACGCGGCCCGCACCGCGGTCGACGACGCGCTGCGGGCGGTCTACGGGAAGTAGCTCCGGCAGGGGTGCGCGCCCCCCTACAGGTACAGCCCCGCGTCAACGCCCCGTTCCTGCGCGGGTACGGACGCCGGTCCCGTACCCCGTCGCAGCGCGTACAGCTCCGCGAGCGTCGTGCCGTCCCGGCCGACGCCCTCCTCCGTGCCCAGCCACGCCGCCGATTCCTTGCGGGTCAGCGGGCCGACCTCGATCCGGGCCAGGCAGCGGCCCGGACGCACCACGGCGGGGTGCAGACGCTCCAGGTCCTCATTGGTGGTGACGCCCACCAGGACATTGCGGCCCTGGCCCAGCAGCCCGTCCGTGAGGTTCAGCAGCCGCGACAGCGCCTGCCCCGCGGTGTGCTTGGCCTCGCCGCGGATCAGCTCGTCGCAGTCCTCGAGGAGCAGCAGCCGCCAGCGCCCCTTCGCCGAGCCGTCGTCCTCGCCGATGGCGATGTCCATCAGATAGCCGACGTCGTTGAACAGCCGCTCCGGGTCGAGCACGCAGTCCACCTGGCACCAGTCGCGCCAGGACCGGGCCAGTGTGCGCAGCGCCGACGTCTTCCCGGTGCCGGGCGGGCCGTGCAGCAGGAGCAGCCGGCCCGAGATGTCGTCCGGGGTGACCTTCATCAGGCCGTCCAGCGCATCGGCCACCGGTGCGGTGTAGTTGGCCCGCACCTCCTCCCAGGTGCCGGCCGCGATCTGCCGGGTGGTGCGGTGCGGACCGCGGCGCGGGGAGACGTACCAGAACCCCATGGGGACGTTCTCGGGCTGCGGTTCGGGCTCGTCCTGCGCGTCGTCCGTCGACTGCTTCAGTACCTTCGCCGCCAGCTCCTCACTGACCGCGGTGACGGTGACATCGGCGCCGCGGTTCCAGCGCGAGACGAGCAGCGTCCACCCCTCGCCCTCGGCGAGCGTCGCGCTGCGGTCGTCGTCCCGGGCCGCCCGCAGCACGGTCGCGCCCGGCGGCACCAGGGTGAGTCCCTTCTTGACACGGTCGATCGAGGAACTGTGCGAGTACGGCTGCTCGCCCGTGGCGAAGCGGCCGAGGAACAGCGCGTCCACGACATCGGACGGCGAGTCGCTGTCGTCGACGTTGAGCCGGATCGGCAGGGATGCCTCAGGGTTTGCGGACATGCGCCCATGATCCGGCACCGGCGCGGCCGGTGCACGCCCTTTGTGCCACGCGTTCTTCCCCGGCGGGACCGCCGTACGGCCGTCCGGGTCACTGAGGCCGTGTCACCGAAGGGGTGAATCAGGGCTGTTGACGCCCGGAACCGCCGAGTGCCGGGCTTCACTGACGACGGGCGACCGTAAGCCGTCGGTGCGCCGTCCATGCGCCGTCGACGCGCCGAATACTTGGCATGAACACTTCCAGAGTGTGGCCCTGAGCTGGTACGACAGACGTGGCGGAAATCCCGCTCAAGGAGGTTCCATGAAATTGTCCAGATTTGTGACTTTCTCATCCTCTGTACTGCTCGCCGTCGGACTCGCCCTCACCGGGGCGGGCGCGGCGCAGGCCGCCCAACCGGCTGCATCCACCAGCTATGTGGCCCTCGGAGACTCGTACTCCTCCGGTGTCGGATCCGGCAGCTATGACAGTTCGAGCGGGGACTGCAAACGCAGCAGTCTCGCGTACCCGAAACTGTGGGCGGCGGCCCACTCGCCCTCGTCGTTCGCCTTCGTCGCCTGCTCGGGCGCTCGTACGAGTGACGTTCTCTCCAGCCAGCTCTCCGCGCTGAACTCCTCGACCGGCCTGGTCTCCCTCACCATCGGCGGCAACGACGCGGGATTCGCCGACACCATGACCACCTGTGTGCTGAAGTCCGAGGCGACCTGTCTCGCGGCTCTCGCGACAGCCAACACGTACATCGACTCGACGCTGCCCGGCCTGCTGGACAAGGTCTACTCGGCGATCTCCGCCAAGTCCCCCTCCGCGCATGTGGTCGTGCTCGGCTATCCGCGCTTCTACCAGCTGAACGGCAGCTGCATCGCCGGGCTGAGCGAGAAGGAGCGCGGCGCCATAAACTCCGCGTCCGACCACCTCAACGCGGTGACCGCCAAGCGCGCCGCCGACCACGGCTTCGCGTTCGGTGATGTCACCTCCGCCTTCTCCGGACACGAGATCTGCTCGTCCGACAGCTGGCTGCACAGCGTGAACATCCTCGATTTGACCGAGTCCTACCACCCCACGGCAGCCGGCCAGTCCGGCGGCTATCTGCCCGTGCTCACCGCGCAGGACTGAAGCTCGCCTTACGGGGGAGGAGGCCCTGTGTCCCAGGGCCTCCGTCCGGCTCCGTCCGCCTGCCGGCAGGACGGAGCGTGATCGGTCAACTCACCCTGGAACCAGATATATTCGGAGAGTTACCGTCAACCTCCGTATGGCAGAGGTGAATCCGGCGCCCGGGATACACGGGTGCCTCCGAGGGGCGATAGGGTTACTGTGCCCCGGGCCGGGTGCCCTCGTACGGGTGGGGAGTGACATGGAACAGATAACAGTGCGCAGCAGGCCACGAGTGCCTGCGATTACGTGCGGAAGCGGTGCGACCAGTTCGCGCCTCGACCGCCATCTCTCGGTGCTCGGCGGCCCTGTGGTCCCGCAGCGCGAGTCGGCAGAAGCGACGTCCCTGATGCGTGAGCTCACCTCGCGTGACGTCGCACACTCCAGGACGGGCAGGGGTGCACGGGTGAAGCTCTTCGCGCCGCTGCGACGCCTGCGCCGCTCGCTCTTCGGCAGCCGCGGCTGAAACCTCCGAACAGGAACGACCGGTCCACGACCGGGCGACCACACCGTCCCGGTGCGGCGCTGCTCACGTCCCGCCCGTCATTCCCGGGGCGCACAGTGGCGCGCCGGTGTGTTCGCCGGTTCCGCACTCCTGACTTCCCGGCACCCTGAGCTTCCGTAACTCCGAGTCTCCACAACCCTGCCCAGCAGGCCCGGCCCGTCCGTGGGTCCTCCCCAGCCCGCAGGCCGGTCTGCTCCGGGCTCCGGACCCACCCGGCGGTGTCACACCAGAGCGAACTGGCCTTCCGGGCCCTCCTCGTGGTGATCGAGCACCGACGCGGGGCGGCGGGCCGCCGCAGGTATCGGAAGGACGCCTGCCGCTTCCAGTTCGGCCCGTCCGATGCGCGGGCCCGACGCCAGCTTCCGCCGCAACTCGCCCTGCCCGGACCGGAGCCCGGCCAGCAGCGCCAGCACGGTGATCAGCTCCAGCAGTTCGGAGTTCCACTCCGGGGGCCAGCCGGCCGGCCGCAGCGCCTCCAGGGTGCCGGGCTGCGCCGCAGCGGTCCTGCGTCCGAACCAGAGGTCGAGCACCCGCACACCGCCCACGGTGAAGTCCCATGCCTCGGCGGGCACCGGCGAGATACGCCCGGTGCCGAGCAGCAGGGCCTCCTCGCCGGGGTCGTACGTGAGAACGTCGGGCCGGGGCGGGACGGCGGCCCGCACATAGGGCCGGCGGCCACCGGGCAGCCGGGGCCGGTCGCCGCCGCGCGCCCCGCGCAACTGGATCCGCAGCAACCGCCGCCCCAGTTCGGTCCCGGACGACCAGAGTTCCGGGTCGGCGGTCAGCGGTACGGCGCACCCGCCGGGCGCCGTACCGGCGGCGGCCACCGCCCAGGCGAGTATCTGCTCGGCGGTCACCTCCTGCCCGTACCGCGAGGCGAGCAGATCCGCCAGCCCCGGCGCGATGTTGGGCTCGGCCCCGCCGGGCCTGCGGTGCAGCGGCCTGATCCGGCCGGCCCGGCCCGCCGGGGAACGGCCGTCCGGGAGCACGGCGGAGACCAGCAGTGCCGGGCCGCCGTCCTGGGCCGTGCTGTCTCCCGCCGTGCTGCTCCGCGCCGCTCTGTCTGCCGCGGCGCCGGCCTGTTCGACGGCGAAGAACTGGTGCTCGTCGGCGACCCGCCACAGCTCCGGGCGGGCGGCGTCCAGCAGCCGGTGGTCCGGGATCAGCCACTGCTCGTCGAACGGGCCGCATCCGAGCCGTACCGGTGCGGGACACGGTCCCGACTCACGGCTGAAGCGGCCCGTCCCGGTGGGCTGTCCCGGCAGCGCGGGTACGGAACTCTCCGGCGTCCTGGCCCTGGTGGGGCGGAACAGCCGCTCCCGTTCCGGCCCGTCGGCCCGTACCAGGGTGTCCCAGCGTGCCCTCAGCGAACGGGCGTCGGGCGCCACCACCCAGTCGCGCCCCAGCCGCGGGGACCCCACCGACCAGGGCATCAGATCGTCGAGCAGGGGAGCGTCATCCGTCACGGTCCGCAATGCTAGTGCTGCGGCGGGCAAGGCTTGCCCCGTCCCGACGGGGCAAGCACTCTCCAGCAGGACGATCACCGCTGTCTGACCACCACCAGGACGATCGCCGCGATTACGACCAGAGCGGCCACCACCGCTGCGGTGATCTTGCCCTTGCTGTACGGGCGTTCGCCGATGACCTCGGCGGTCCGTGCGTTGACCATGACCTGCCAGCTCTTGCCCGCGTAGAGATAGGTCAGGAACCAGACGGGCAGCAGCATCAGCTTGAAGGTGAGCCCGGAGTACCGGGTGTCCACCGAGTGCACCCGCTGCTCGTCCCCGCCGATGTCGGACCGGCAGTCGCGCGTGATGACGTCGGCCATCCGCTCCTTGGCCGTCACCAGCCCGTCCTCGGGCTCCACGTCGTACCGCACGGTCTGGAAACCGGCCAGGTACTCCGGCTGGAAGGGCTTGGCCTCCTCCAGCGGCCAGGGCGTCAGCTTGTCCAGCTGCTTCGTGGCCACGTGGTTGGTCCCCGCGACCAGCACATCGTCGAAGTCCCGGCTGACCGTCCCGGAGGCCGCGAACCAGCGGGTGTGCCGCACCTCACGGGTCTTGGTGACACTCTCACCGTTCTCCGTCGTGGTGTACGTCTCGGTCACGTAGTAGTACTGACCACGCTGGCCCCGGTAGTGGGAGACCGTCTCCGCGTCATACGTCCAGTGCGGCAGATAGCTGCCCTTGAACGTCTCCGCCTCGCTGACCTTCTTCAGGCTGGAGGGGGCGAACCAGCGGGACGACGTCCACTTGCGCAGCGCCTCACGGGCGTTGTTGCGGTCCAGACCGAACGGGACCACCGCCTCCGGTGCCACACGTTCGGTGGCGTCCGGCTCCGCGACCAGCGCCGTCGCACAGAACTGGCAGCGGGCGGAGAGGTCGTCGGTCTCGGTGTGGGCGGCGCAGCCGGGGCAGACATACGCCCGCACGCCGGCGGGCACGGAGCCCCGCGGCTTGGCGGGGAGCGTGGCCAGCTCGTCCCAGCTGTGCTCGCGCACCTGGCGGGGCACGGAGGTGACAGCCTGCTCCTGACCGCAGTACGGGCAGCGCATCGCATCCGAGCCGGGAGCGAACTCCACGGTGGCGCCGCACGCCTGGCACGGATAGGAGAGGGAAGCGGCCCCGGGCACGGCGGCCCCGGCGTACGGATCCGCGGCCGGTCCGGTGGGTGCGCCGTAGGGCTGATCGTTGCTGGTCATCGTCGTCCCTGCCTCAGCCCTGCTGCGGGAACGGCGGCGGAACGGACCCGAGGAGTCTGCTGATCCCCGGCACCTGGTCGGCCGGGAGCCAGCCCGCCATCCCGTCCTTCCAGACGAGCGTCTCGCGCGTCAGGGTGCCCGCGCCCACCAGGCCGCTGAGCGCGGCGCTGTCGTACGGTCCCTGCTGGGCGCCGTTGACACCGACGAACCACTGCTCCTGCGCGGGCAGCGGCGGCGGACCTGCCGCCGGTGCGGGCGCCGCGGCAGGGGCGGTCGCCGCAGCGGCCTGCTGCGGGGCGAGCCCTGCGGCCATCCGCTGACCTGCGGCCATGCCGAGGCCCAGACCCATGCCCTCGCCGACACCGCTGCCGGGGGTCCGCGCACCGGCGCCGAGCGCGTCGGCCGCCTGGAACTGGGTGTACTGGTCGAGATTGCCCGCGATGCCCATCCGGGAGCGGGTGTCGATGGCCTGCTCCACCTCCGGCGGCAGCGAGATGTTCTCGATGATGAACTTGGGCACCGCGATACCGACCGGCGTCAGCTCCTGGGTGAGCACACCCGCCAGCTTCACGCCGATGGCGTCCTGCTGGGTCGCCAGATCCAGCATCGGTACACCCGAGTTGGCCAGCGCGCTGCCCAGCTTGCCGACGATCAGCTGGCGCAGGTACTCCTGCACCTCCTCGGTGCGGAACTGCGGGTCGGTGCCCGCCAGTTCGCGCAGCAGCGCGGCCGGATCCACCACCCGCGCGGCGAAGGCGCCGAAGGCCCGGAGCCGCACCATGCCGAACTCGGGGTCGCGGACGATGACGGGGTTCTGCGTGCCCCATTTCATGTCGGTGAACTGACGGGTGGTGACGAAGTACACCTCGGCCTTGAACGGCGAGTTGAACCCGTACTTCCAGCCCTTCAGCGTGGCGAGCAGCGGCAGGTTCTGCGTTTCCAGCGTGTACGTGCCGGGCTGGAAGACGTCCGCGATCCGGCCCTCGTTGACGAAGACCGCCGTCTGCGACTCGCGCACGACGAGCCTGGCACCCATCTTGATCTCGTTGTCATGACGCGGGAATCGCCACACGATGGTGTCCCGGCTGTCGTCGGTCCACTCGACGATGTCAATGAATTCTCCGCGGATGCTGTCGAACAGCCCCATGGAACCTCCCCCTCTCTCGTTCGCGCGCCTTTCCCGACCCGCCCGGGAACGATAGCAACCGGTTCGGACACCCGGTCGGGCCGTCCACCGGCACGGGCGCGCAGGCCGGAGGCCCGGAACACCCGCCTGTAACAGGTCGGAGCGCTCGACAGGTCAGGGCGCTTCCACCGTCACCGAGAAGGAGAACTTGTCACCCCGGTACCGGATCCGGGCCACATCGACGACCTGGCCCGCCTCGTCGTACGTCACGCCCGTGTAGTGCAGGATCGGCGAGAGCAGCGGAACCTGGAGCAGTTCGGCCGTCACCGGGTCCGCCAGCCGGGCCTCGACCGTGTCGGTGATCCGGCTGATCCGCACCCCGACCCCGTCGCGCAGGACCTTGGTCATCGGCCAGCGCTCCAGGTCGCTGATCCGGACGGCGGCGGCGATCTCCGGACGGAGCGCGTTCTCCGCCCAGTTGGTCGGCTCACCGCTCTCGCTGTCGCAGCGCAGCCGGGTGTAGTCGACTATCTCGTCCAGCCCGGGGAAGTGCTCGGCGAGCTCACCCGGCACCGGGACCGGGCCGTGGCTGAGTACGGTCGTCCGCTCGCCCGACTGCTGGGCGACGATCGCGTCGATCGACCCCAGCAGACGGCGCGGAGCGCTCGGCCGTGCGCCGGGATCGATGAAGGTGCCGCGCCGCCGGTGCCGGGTGATCAGGCCCTCCGTCTCCAGCTCCTTGAGGGCCTGGCGCATGGTGAGCACGCTGACGCGGTAGTGCCCGGCCAGCTGCTCCTCGGTCGGCAGCCGCAGCGGATCCTGCGGACGGCGGCCCAGTATCGAGGCCCGCAGCGACTGCGAGACCTGATACCAGAGGGGCAGTCTGCGGTTCAGGACCAGCGAGTCGGGCGCGAAGGCGGTCACGTGGGTCTCCGTACGTACGGACGGTCGGCCGTGGCGGCACCGGACAGCCGGTGATCTTCGACCGTGCTGTCCGAGTATCCCTCAGCCCTCCCAGTGCCTGGCCAGCCCCCGCCACACGTTGTCGTACCCGGTCTGCAGATGACCGGCCTCCGCCGCCTGCGCGGTCGTCGTCACCGGCCAGCGCGTCTCGAACATGAAGGCGAGCCCGTCGTCGATCTTCTGCGGTTTGAGCTCGGCGACGCCGGCCCGCTCGAAGGTCTCCCGGTCCGGACCGTGCGCGGACATCATGTTGTGCAGGGAGCCGCCACCCGGGACGAATCCGCCCTTGCCCGCCGTCTTCGCGTCGTACGCGCCCTCGATCAGCCCCATGTACTCGCTCATCACATTGCGGTGGAAGTAGGGCGGCCGGAACGTGTCCTCGCCGACCAGCCAGCGCGGCGCGAAGACCACGAAGTCGACACCGGCGAGACCCTCGGTGTCGGACGGGGACGTCAGCACCGTGAAGATCGACGGGTCAGGGTGGTCGTAGCTGATGGACCCCATCACATTGAACCGGTGCAGGTCGTAGACGTACGGCGCGTGGTTGCCGTGCCAGGCCACGACGTCCAGCGGCGAGTGGTCGTACTCCGCGGCCCAGAGATTGCCGCAGTACTTGTTGACCACCTGGACCGGGCGCCCGTCGCCCCCGTCGTCCTCGTAGGCGGCCACGGGGGCCAGGAAGTCCCGTGCGTTGGCCAGGCCGTTGGCGCCGATCGGGCCGAGGTCGGGGAGCTGGAAGGGGCGGCCGTAGTTCTCGCAGACATAGCCGCGGACCACTCCGTCGAGCAGCTCGACGCGGAACCGGACCCCGCGCGGGATCAGCGCGACCTCACCGGGCCGCGCGCTCAGCAGCCCCAGCTCGGTGCGGATGAGGAGCCCGCCGCTCTCCGGGACGATCAGCAGCTCGCCGTCGGCGTCGCTGAACACCCGGTCCTTCATGGGGGAGTTGGCGTGGTAGAGGTGCACCGCCATCCCGGAGCGGCTGCTCGCGTCGCCGTTGCCGCCCAGCGTCCACAGGCCGGCCAGGAAGTCCGTGCCCGGGGCGGGCTCGGGCAGCGGGTCCCAGCGCAGCCGGTTGGGGTCGGGGACCTTCTCGGTGAACGGCGCACCGCGCACCGCGCCGTTGTCGATCCGTACGAAGGGCGGGTGGGCGGCCGACGGCCTGATCCGGTAGAGCCAGGAGCGGCGGTTGTGCGCGCGTGGCTCGGTGAAGGCGGTGCCGCTGAGCTGTTCCGCGTACAGCCCGAGCGGGGCGCGCTGCGGCGAGTTCCGGCCGTGCGGCAGGGCGCCGGACACCGCCTCCGTGCTGTGCTCGTTGCCGAAACCCGACGAGTACGTCAGCGCCCCGGCCGTCTCTCTGGCCTGCTCGACTGCGCCGGCCTGCTCGATCTCTCTGGCCTGCTCGGTGGTCGTCATCGCTCGCTCCCGGGTGCCGAAAGAATCCTATGCTCAACAGTAGGATTGCGCTTACCGCGCGTCAACGGGGGGAAACCGGGGGCGACACCGCGCCGGGGCATCATGGAACGCATGGCCGATCCGAACGCGCTCCGGCGCGTCCCCGTACAACAGCGCAGCGCCGAGCGGCTGACCCGGATACTCGACGCCTGCGCGGAAATCCTCGATGAGGACGGTTACGAGCAGCTGACCACCCGTGCCGTCGCCGCGCGGGCGGCCGTTCCCATCGGCTCCGTCTACCGCTTCTTCGGAAACAAGCGCGCGATGGTGGACGCCCTGGCGCAGCGCAATCTGGACGGCTACGCGACCCGGATCACCGAGCGGCTCACCGGGCTCCCCGCGGCGGACTGGCGCGGGGTGATCGATGCCGTGCTGGACGAGTACCTCGCCATGCGGCGGACCGTCCCCGGATTCGCCTTCGTCGACTTCGGCGGTCCGGCGGCACTGGACGACCCCAACCCGAAGGTCGCCGACCGCCTCACCGAACTGCTCGCGTCCCACCTCGGCAGGGCCGCCGACGGCACGCTGCGACGCAAGGTGCTCGTCGGTGTCGAGGCGACCGACGCGCTGCTCCAACTCGCCTTCCGCGGCGAGCCGTCCGGGGACACGGGGCTGATCGGGGAGGTCCGGGAGCTGCTGCACGCGTATCTCGGACCCGTACTGGACTGAGGCGCCCGGGCTGTTCGCCCCGCCATTCGCCCCACCAGGGGTGCGGCGCTCCGTCCACCGGGGATGAGCCCCCCCCCGCTCTGACACACCGATCTGCCCCGCCCCGCTCTGAGGCGCCCGCTCTGACGCATCCGGTCTGCCGTGCCTGTTCCGGCACGTCTGTCGCGGCATCGCCGTCGGGGGGCCCTGGCGCCGGAAAACTAACATCGCTAGTTTGGGCGGTGACGTCACCGCCCGGCCCCGCACGGCGCCGGGCCGGGCGGCGCAGCGACATCCGGCAGGTTCTGGAGGAGTGCGATGAAGGCCCACGACGGCATGTACATCGGCGGTGAGTGGCGGCCCGCGGCCGGCCCGGACACGATCGCGGTGGTGAATCCGGCCGACGAGCAGGTCATCGGCCATGTCCCGGCCGGTACCCCGGAGGACGTCGACGCCGCGGTACGGGCGGCCCGTGCGGCCTTCCCGGGCTGGGCGGCGACGGCGCCCGCCGAGCGTGCCGCCAGGATCGGGGCCCTGCGCGATGTGCTGGTCGCGCGCCGGGACGAGATCGCGGAGACCGTCACCGCCGAGCTGGGCGCACCCCTGCAGTTCTCCCGGGCCGTGCACGCGGGCGTGCCCGCGCTGGTCGCCGGTTCGTACGCGGAACTGGCCGCCAGCCACCCCTTCGAGGAGAAGGTCGGCAACTCGACCGTCCTCTCCGAACCGGTCGGCGTCGTCGGTGCGATCACCCCCTGGAACTACCCGCTGCACCAGATCGTCGCCAAGGTGGCCCCGGCGCTCGCCGCGGGCTGCACGGTCGTCCTGAAGCCGGCCGAGGACACCCCGCTGACGGCGCAGCTGTTCGCCGAGGCGACCGCGGAAGCGGGGCTGCCCGCGGGGGTCTTCAACCTGGTCACCGGCGTCGGATCGGTCGCGGGCCAGGCGCTGGCCGGGCACGACGGCGTCGACCTGGTCTCCTTCACCGGCTCCACCGCGGTCGGCCGCCAGATCGGCGCGGTCGCCGGCGCCGCGGTCAAGCGCGTCGCGCTGGAGCTCGGCGGGAAGTCCGCCAACGTGATCCTGCCGAGCGCCGACCTGGCCAAGGCTGTGGGTGTCGGTGTTGCCAACGTCATGGGCAACTCCGGCCAGACGTGCAGCGCCTGGACCCGGATGCTGGTCCATCGCGACCAGTACGACGAGGCGGTCACGCTCGCGGCGGCGGCCGCCGCCAAGTACGCCCCGGGTGAGCGGATGGGCCCGCTGGTCAACGCCAAGCAGCTGGACCGCGTCCGCGGCTACATCGAGAAGGGCGTCGAGGAGGGCGCCAGGCTGGTCGCGGGCGGGCCCGGAGCGCCGCTGGAGCGGGGGTACTACGTCAGCCCGACCGTCTTCGCCGATGTCACCCCCGACATGACCATCGCGCAGGAGGAGATCTTCGGCCCGGTCGTCTCGGTCATCGCCTACGAGGACGAGGAGGACGCCCTGCGGATCGCCAACGGCACCGTCTACGGCCTCGCGGGCGCCGTCTGGGCCGGTGAGGAGAGCGAGGCGGTGGCCTTCGCACGGCGGATGGACACCGGCCAGGTCGACATCAACGGCGGCCGCTTCAACCCGCTCGCACCCTTCGGCGGTTACAAGCAGTCCGGCGTCGGCCGCGAGCTCGGCTCGCACGGCCTCGCCGAGTACCTCCAGACCAAGTCCCTGCAGTTCTGAGCCCGGGAGCACCGCACATGGTCCGCGCAGCTGTCCTGTCCGCCGTCGGTTCCCCCCTGGAGATCACCGGCATCGAACTGCCCGGACCCGGCCCCGGCCAGGTCCGGGTCCGTCTCGCCGCAGCCGGGGTCTGCCACTCCGACCTCTCGCTGGCGAACGGCACCATGCGGGTGCCGGTTCCCGCGGTCCTCGGCCACGAGGGCGCGGGCACCGTCGTCTCGGTGGGCGAGGGCGTCACCCATGTCGCCCCGGGTGACGGCGTCGTCCTCAACTGGGCCCCGTCCTGCGGGACATGCCATGCCTGCTCGCTCGGGGAGGTGTGGCTCTGCGCCGACGCGTTGTCCGGGGCCGGCCGCGTCCATGCCCGTACCGCCGACGGCACCGAGCTGCATCCCGGCCTGAACGTCGCGGCGTTCGCCGAGGAGACGGTCGTCGCCGCGAACTGCGTCCTGCCGGTGCCCGACGGCATCCCGCTCACCGACGCGGCGCTGCTGGGCTGTGCTGTCCTCACCGGGTACGGCGCGGTGCACCACTCGGCGCGGGTCCGCGCGGGCGAGACGGTGGCGGTGTTCGGGGCGGGTGGTGTCGGCCTCGCGACACTGCAGTCCGCGCGGATCGCGGGTGCGTCGGCGATCATCGCGGTGGACGTCTCCCCGGCGAAGGAGGAGCTGGCGCGGGCCGCCGGTGCCACCGAGTTCGTGGTGGCGTCCGGGACCACGGCCAAGGACATCCGCCGGCTGACGGGCGGCCACGGCGTGGACGCCGCGGTCGAGTGCGTGGGCCGCGCGGTGACGATCCGTACGGCCTGGGAGTCGACCCGGCGCGGCGGCCGCACCACGGTGGTCGGCATCGGCGGCAAGGACCAGCAGGTCACCTTCAACGCCCTGGAGCTCTTCCACTGGGGCCGCACGCTCTCCGGCTGCGTCTACGGCAACTCCGACCCGGCGCAGGACCTGCCGGTGCTCGCCGGGCACATCAGGGCGGGGCGGCTCGACGTCGGCGCGATGGTGACGGAGCGGATCGGCCTTGAGGGGATCCCCGGGGCGTTCGAGAACATGCTGGCGGGCAAGGGCGGACGGGCGCTGGTGGTCTTCGAATAGGCCCCTGGGCAGGGCCTCCAGGGGGTGGGGCGAGAGGTTCGCAGGGTGCGCGGGCCCGGCATCCCGGTGAACTTCCCGGCCGGGGAGCGCGGCACCGGGTGCCGTGGGTGACCGCTGCGTAGGGTCGCGCCGCCGGCCTCTCCGGCCGCACCGCCCCTGCCGCTTCCGGACGCGGGGCTCCCACCGCCGAAGGGTCTGCCCATGCCTCGCCTTCTCAGCCGTGCCCGCCTCAGCAGAGCCGCGCTCGTCGCGTGCGGGATTCCGGCGCTGCTCACACCGCTCGCGCTGGCCGGGGCCGGCCCGGCGGCCGGAACGCCGCTTCCCGGCAGCGCGGCACGCGGCGGCGGATCGGTCATCACCGTGACGACCGTCGAGGTGGGCAGGCCCGGCAACCGGGCGATCGGTGTCGTGCCCTTCACGGATGCCGTCTACCGGTCCTGCGCCGACGCCCCCGACACCTCCAAGGGATGCCTGATGGTCGGCGGTGTCCGGCATCCGTACGAGATCGGGCAGCTCGAAGTCACCGTCGACGAGTGGGTGGCGTTCCTGAACACGGCGGACCCGACGGGCCGGGACCCCCACAACCTCTACGACAGCACCGAGAGCTCCACCGCCTGGCCCAGGTTCGGCCAGATCAACTTCTCCGCGCGGGCCCGCAGCGGCCACCACTACACGGTGGCCTATCCGCAGTGGGCGGACAAACCGTACGGCTTCGCGAACTTCCTGCGGTCGGCGCGCTTCGTCAACTCGCTCTACAACGGCCGGCTGATCTCCGAGAAGTCCGGGAACGGTGGCGGCTTCACGTCACGGACGTACAAGGTCCGGCTGTCGGCGCGCACCGAGCGGGGCATGTACGACCTCGCACGGCCGAAAGCCACCCGCTCCCACGCGTCGGGCTTCGTCCTGCCGAGCCAGGACGAATGGATCAAGGCCGCCTACTACGACCCGAAGGGCGGCGGCACCGACTCCTACTGGAAGTACCCGACCAACCCCGGGGTCTTCGGTGACGGTGACGCGACCGCACCCGCTCCGACGGCCCTGAACCCCTCGACCGGCGACGTCACCAACTCCGCGAACCAGCCGCTGGCCACCTACCACGCTTCGGGTCAGCCGGCGCCGGCCTGGTGCCCGGGACAGGTGCGGCCGGATGTCTGCTCCAGCGTCAACCCGTTCGGCCTGGACCCCACGCTCTACGCCCGCGTCTACCAGGGCAGCCTCAGTACGGTCGGCCAGGCGCGGAGCACCTCGCCGTGGGGCACGTTCGACCAGGGCGGCAACGCAGTCGAGTGGACCGACACCATCGCACCGGCCCCGGCCGGGCAGGACTCCAGCCGCGTCTGGCGGCGGCTGCACGGCGGGACCGCCGGCGCCCCCGCCTACCAGATGTGGCCGTCGGCCGTCGGACTCCAGCCGCAGGACAATCCGTTCTTCGACCACGTCTATCCGTGGCTCGGCATCCGGGTCGGCGTCATCGGCACCCTGCGGACCGGCGCCCCGCGGGGCTGACTCCCGGCCGGCCGTGGCGGTGTTCCGGGCGCTCGCGGACGGCTGACGCGCGCACCGCGTGCGTCAGCCACCGTCCGCGGGCGGCCGGCCGTCCGCGAACTGCAGAGCCAGGCCGTCCACCAGGGCCCTGAGCCCGGTCTCGAAGGCGCCGTTGTCGACCTTCTGCCGGCGGTCGGCGAGCAGATGCGCCTGTCCGAGGTGCGGATAGTCGGCGGGGTCGTAGGCCGTCTCGTCGTCGACGAAGCCGCGCGCGAACGAGCCGAGCGCCGAGCCGGTGATGAAGTACCGCATCAGCGCCCCGATGTACGTCGCCTGGGCGGGCGGCCATCCCGCGCGGACCATCGCGCCGAAGACCGCGTCGGCCACCCGCAGCCCCGCCGGGCGCCTTCCGGGACCGTGGGCCAGCACCGGGACGATGTTGGGGTGGTCGCTGAGGGCCGCCCGGTAGGAGACGGCCCAGTCGTGCAGCGCGGTGCGCCAGTCCCGGCCATCCGTCTCGTCGAACATCGACAGGTCGACCTGCGCCGAGACGGCGTCGGCGACCGCTTCGAGGATCTCGTCCTTGGTACGGAAGTGGTTGTACAGCGAGGGCCCGCTGACCCCCAGTTCGGCGGCGAGCCGGCGGGTGGAGACAGCGGCGAGCCCCTCGGAGTCCACGAGCGCGCTCGCGGTGGTGACGATGCGCTCCCTGCTGAGGAGGGGCTTGCGTGGGCGGGCCATGGCGCACATAGTAGGGCCTGCCACCCAGAAACTAGCAGTGCTAATTTAACGGATCCGGCCCGGCGGCCCGGCCGTCGGGCTGTCCGGCCGCCCGGCCGTTCCGGATGATCCGGCTGATCAAAAAGAGGTGCCCCATGAATCTGGAGCTCAGTGAGGAGCAGTCCGCGGTACGGCGGCTCGCCGAGGACTTCGTCGCCCGGGAGATCACACCGCACGTCGTCGAGTGGGACCGGGCGGAGAGCGTCGACCGCTCCGTGGTGCGCAAGCTCGGCGCGCTGGGCTTCCTCGGACTGACCGTGCCCGAGGAGTACGGCGGCTCCGGCGGTGACCACCTCTCGTACTGCCTGGTCACCGAGGAGCTGGGCCGCGGGGACTCGTCGGTGCGCGGCATCGTCTCGGTCTCGCTCGGCCTGGTGGCCAAGACCGTCGCGCACTGGGGCGACGAGGAGCAGAAGCAGCGCTGGCTGCCCGGCCTCACCTCCGGCGAGTACATCGGCTGTTTCGGCCTCACGGAGCCCGGCACCGGATCCGACGCGGGCAACCTCACGACGAAGGCCGTCCGGGACGGCGCCACCGGTGACTACGTCGTCAACGGCTCCAAGATGTTCATCACCAACGGCACCTGGGCCGATGTGGTGCTCCTCTTCGCCCGCTCCACCGATGCCCCGGGTCACCGGGGGATCTCGGCGTTCCTGGTCCCCACCGACACCCCGGGACTCACCCGCCGTACCGTCCACGGCAAGCTCGGGCTGCGCGGCCAGGCGACGGCCGAGCTGGTCTTCGAGGACGTACGGGTCCCGGCTTCGGCGATGCTGGCGCCCGAGGGCAAGGGGTTCTCGGTCGCCATGTCGGCGCTGGCCAAGGGGCGGATGTCGGTCGCCGCGGGCTGTGTGGGCATCGCGCAGGCGGCGCTCGACTGCGCCGTGAAGTACGCGACCGAGCGCGAGCAGTTCGGCAGAACGATCGCCCACCACCAGCTCATCCAGGAACTGATCACCGACATCTCGGTGGACGTGGACGCGGCCCGGCTGCTCACCTGGCGGGTCGCCGATCTGATCGACCGCGGCCAGCCCTTCGCCACCGAGTCGTCCAAGGCGAAGCTCTTCGCGTCGGAGGCCGCCGTACGGGCCGCGAACAACGCACTCCAGGTCTTCGGCGGTTACGGATACATCGACGAGTACCCGGCGGGGAAGCTGCTGCGCGACGCCCGCGTGATGACGCTGTACGAGGGCACCAGCCAGATCCAGAAGCTGGTCATCGGCCGCGCGCTCACCGGGGTTTCCGCCTTCTGACACCGGGGCCCGCCTTCCGGCCCGCTCGTGGCCGCACCGGACGGGCACCCGCGCCGGGCGCCCGCTCTGAGTACCCGCGCTGAGTAGCTGTGCGGATGTGGCCGGTGCCACATCCGCACGATGCTGTCCCCATGAGTGACACACCGGTCAGACAGCAGAACACCGCCGCCTACTACGGCCAGGCCGTCGCCTCCTTCGCCGTCGCACTGGCGGCCATGGCGCTGGGCATCCTCAACCTGGACGTCAACGTCTGGGTGCGGGCCTTCCTCGGGCTCGGGCTCCTCTACCTCACGACATCCGCCTTCACCCTCGCCAAGGTCATCAGGGACCGGCAGGAGGCCGGCCAGATCGTGACCCGGGTCGACCAGGCCCGGCTGGAGAAACTGCTCGCCGAGCACGACCCGTTCCAGAAGCTCTGACAGCCGCTGCCATCGTTCTAAGCGCTTGCTCACCTTCGGGGTATGGTGTGCGTCCTGCAGCAGCGCTGCGTCATGGGCGGAAGGGGCGAGCAATGAGCACGGCGGAGGAGACGGCGGGCGGCGAGGAGCCGTGGGCGGAGGTCGGCCCCGAGGCAGCCAGGCGGCTGCTCGTCGCCGCGGTCGAGGCCTTCGCCGAACGCGGCTACCACGCGACGACGACCCGCGACATCGCGGGCCGCGCCGGAATGAGCCCGGCCGCGCTCTACATCCACTACAAGACCAAGGAAGAGCTGCTCCACCGGATCAGCCGGATCGGCCACGAGAAGGCCCTGGAGATCCTGGAGACGGCGGCCGACGGCCCGGGCACACCCGCCGACAGGCTCGCGGCGGCCGTCCGCGCCTTCGTCCGCTGGCACGCCGGGCACCACATGACGGCCCGTGTCGTCCAGTACGAACTCGACGCGCTCGCCGCCGAACACCGCACCGAGATCGTCGAACTCCGCAAGCGCAGCGACGCCGCCGTGCGCCGCATCATCAACGACGGTGTGCTGGCAGGGGAGTTCGACGTCCCGTACGTCGCCGGGACAGCGCTGGCCGTGCTGTCGCTCTGCATCGACGTGTCGCGCTGGTTCAACGTGGAGGGGCGGAGCACGCCCGACGAGGTCGGCGTGTTCTACGCCGACCTCGTCCTGCGGATGGTCTCCGCCCGCAAGTAGCGCGGGCTCAGCGGCGGCCCGGCGCCGCGGTGGTCCAGCGGTGCGGCAGTCCCGCGGCCGGTGTCAGAAGTAGTAGCGGGAGACCGACTCCGCCACGCACACCGGCTTGTCGCCGCCCTCGCGCTCCACCGTGACGGCGGCCGTCACCTGGACGCCCCCGCCCGCCTCGGACACGTCCGTGAGGACCGCCGTGGCCCGCAGCCGGGAGCCGACCGGCACCGTGGCGGGGAAACGCACCTTGTTGGTGCCGTAGTTGATGCCCATCTTCATCCCCTCGACCCGCATGACCTGCGGGACCAGCGTGGGCAGCAGCGACAGGGTCAGATAGCCGTGAGCGATGGTCGTGCCGAACGGGCCCGCCGCGGCCTTCTCCGGGTCGACATGGATCCACTGGTGGTCACCCGTGGCGTCCGCGAAGAGGTCGATCCGCTTCTGGTCGATCTCCAGCCAGTCGCTCGGCCCCAGCTGCTCACCGATCCCGGCGCGCAGCTCATCGGCGGATGTGAAGATCCTCGGCTCTGCCATGCGTGATCCTGCCTTTCCCAACAGTCCCGGCGGCCGGCGGCGCTCCGGCGGCCCCAGCGAAGTGTCCAAGCGCTTGCTCAGCATCGTAGGGCGCGCCCGTCCCTGTCAACGACCGGCCGCACCACCGGCCGTTGACGGAGGCGGGCAGTAGGCTTCGCGGAGTGCCGCACATTCCAGAGAAGATCCATGAGCTCACGGTCGGCCAGCTCTCCGCACGGAGCGGGGCCGCCGTCTCCGCCCTGCACTTCTACGAGAGCAAGGGGCTGATCAGCAGCCGCAGGACGAGCGGGAATCAGCGCCGCTACACCCGGGACGCGCTGCGCCGCGTCGCCTTCGTCCGCGCGGCGCAGCGGGTCGGCATCCCGCTCGCCACGATCAGGGGCGCGCTCGCCGAACTGCCCGACGAGCGCACGCCCAACCGCGAGGACTGGGCGCGCCTCTCCGCCGCCTGGCGCTCCGAGCTGGACGGGCGCATCGCCCAGCTCGCCCGCCTGCGCGACCATCTCACCGACTGCATCGGCTGCGGCTGCCTGTCGCTGGAGAACTGCGTCCTGTCCAACCCGGACGACATGTTCGGCGACCGCATGACCGGTTCGAGGCTGCTCCCCGGTCCTCCCGGTCCGGCTCCGGAGAGCGGGACCGGCTGACGGTCACGCAGGCTGTATCGGGCCCGGTTCTCAGGCCGCCGATGCCAGGGGTGAGTGCCGGGCGCTCCTCGCGCGGGCCAGCGCGGTGGGGGTGAGGACCGGCTGCGGTACGAGGATCCCGCAGTGGCTGCAGACCGGCCCCGACCACGGCTCCCGGCCGCCTCGCGAGGTCCAGGTCATGGTCTTCTCGGTACATACCGGGCAGGCGCCGGCCGGATCGGCCCTGAGGGCGGAAATCAGCCGCTGCAGAACCTCCGCCAGAGGGCGGGACGGGTGCACGGCGGGGTCGCCGCACCAGGCCACACCGCAGCCGCCCCAGGTGCGCCGGTGCCAGTCGTCGAAGGTGCCGGGACGCCGTATCCCGTCGTGTTTCTCACGCTTGCGCCGCTCCGCGAACTCCGCCTCGTAGGCGAGCCAGACGGTTCGCGCCTCTTCAAGTTCGTCGAGCGCGGCCACCAGCCGCGCCGGATCCGGGGCCCGGTCCTCGGGCCCGATGTGATGCCTGGCACACAGATGATCCCAGGTCGCCCTGTGTCCGTACGGGGCAAACCTCTCCAGACACTTGCGCAGCGAATACCGCCGCAGGGCAAGGTCGTGGTGGGGATCGCGCACCTGTCTCGCGAGACTCCGGAAACCGGCCATCGCACTGCCACCTCCGTCGCTGAATACTCCTGTGTCAGTGAATGGACGTACGGCTACCCGGTTCGGCTCCATCGAATTCCCGATGGCTGCCATCACCGATCCGGCCGCTCCCGCACCTGTGTGGTGATTCGGAAAAGGTGACGCATGTTCACCTTACTGACGGGTTACCTCGCCAGTAACGTCCGTCTCCACGGCTTCCCCCTCAGGAGCATTCATGCGACGACGCACCGGAAAGTTCAGAACCGCCATCGCCATGGCGGTGTTCGCACTCGGCGCCGGCCTGATGACACCACTGCCGCAGGCGACCGCCGCGGCCGCGGACCCCGTCACCGACTACTGCAAGAGCCAGTGCAACGACATCATGCCGCCGGGTGAGAACGGCAACGCCACCCTCGCCCAGATCCTCGCCCACCGTGCGCTGGGCACCCGCCCCGAACACAGCGCCGACCAGCTCGGACCGTACGACGCGCTGCCCGCCGGGGCTCCGTCGCTCACCGACTCCACCCTGAACAACTTCTTCAACGACGCCTCGTTCGGCGTCCCCGACGACCAGGTCGCCTCGGTCACCAAGCCGCGCGACGACGTCAGCATCACCCGGGACAAGAAGACCGGCGTACCCCACATCAAGGGGACGACGCGCTACGGAACCGAGTTCGGTGCCGGATACGCGGCGGGCCAGGACCGGCTCTGGCTGATGGACCTCTTCCGGCACATCGGCCGCGGCGAGCTCACCTCCTTCGCCGGCGGCGCACTCGCCAACCAGGGCCTGGAGCAGGAGTTCTGGCCGCAGGCCCCGTACACCGAGCAGGACCTCCAGGACCAGGCCGACCGGATAGCGGCCCAGGGTGCGCGCGGCAAGCAGGCCATGGACGACGCGCAGGCGTACATCGACGGCATCAACGCCTACCGGCAGAAGTCGAAGGACGGCCGCTACTTCCCCGGCGAGTACGTCCTCACCGGGAAGATCAACGCGATCACCAACGCCGGTGAGATCGCACCGTTCAAGATCACGGACATGATCGCGCTCGCCTCGGTCGTCGGCAGCCTCTTCGGCAGCGGCGGTGGCGGCGAGGTGCAGGACGCGCTGTCGCTGCTCTCGGCCCAGCAGAAGTACGGCGTCACCGAGGGCAGCAAGGTCTGGGAGTCGTTCCGGGAGCGCAACGACCCGGAGGCGACCCTCACCGTCCATGACGGCACCAGCTTCCCGTACGCGGACAAGCCCGCGGACCCCAAGGGCACCGCGATGCCCGACCCGGGCTCCGTGAAGGCCGAACCGCTGGTCTACGACCGGACGGGCGGCGCCAAGACCGAGGCGAAGACCCCGGTCAAGGCTCCGAAGAAACTCAAGCCCATGCAGGGGATGTACGACAACGGGGTGCTGCCCGCCGACCTGTTCAGCAGCAAGAAGGGCATGTCCAACGCCCTCGTCGTCTCGGGGCAGCACACCGCGAGCGGAAACCCCGTCGCCGTGTTCGGCCCGCAGACCGGGTACTTCCTGCCCCAGCTGCTGATGCTCCAGGAACTCCAGGGGCCCGGCATCAGCGCCCGCGGTGTCTCCTTCGCCGGTGTCGGCATGTACATCCAGCTGGGCCGCGGCCAGGACTACGCGTGGAGCGCCACATCCGCGGGCCAGGACATCACCGACACCTACGCGGTGGAGCTCTGCCAGGACGACACCCACTACCTCTTCCGGGGCGTCTGCACCCCGATGGAGAAGATGGAGCGGACCAACTCCTGGACGCCCACCGTCGCCGACTCCACGGCGGCCGGCTCCTACCGGATGCAGGTCTACCGCACCAAGTACGGCATTGTGACGCACCGCGCGACCGTCGGCGGCAAACCCGTCGCCTACACCTCGCTGCGCAGTACGTACGGCCATGAGGCCGACTCGATAGTCGGCTTCCAGATGATGAACGACCCGGGGTACGTGAAGGACGCCAAGACCTTCCAGGAGGCGGCCAGCCACATCGGCTTCACCTTCAACTGGTTCTACGCGGACTCCCGTCAGGCCGCCTACTTCAACAGCGGCAGGAACCCGGTGCGTGCGGACGGGGTGGACGCCTCGCTGCCCGTCAAGGCCGAACAGGCCTACGAGTGGAAGGGCTTCGACCCTGACCAGTACGCCACCGACGTCACCCCGCCCGCCCAGCACCCGCAGTCCGTGGGCCAGGACTACTACGTCTCCTGGAACAACAAGCAGGCCAAGGACTACTCCTCGGCCGGGTTCGGCAACGGCTCGGTGTACCGGGTCGACCTGCTCGGTGACCGGGTGGCCAAGCTCGTCGCCAAGGGCGGTGTCACCCGTGCCGCGCTGACCCGTGCCATGGCCGAGGCGGCCGTCACCGACCTGCGCGGCGAGGACGTCCTGCCCGAACTGCTCGACGTCGTACGGAGCAAGCCGGTCACCGACCCGGCGGAGGCAAAGGCCGTCGAGCAGCTGGAGGCCTGGGTGGCCGACGGCGCCCAGCGCAAGGAGAACGCCCAGAGCTCGCACGTCTACACCCACCCGGACGCCGTGCGGATCATGGACGCCTGGTGGCCGCTGCTGGTGGAGTCCGAGTTCAAACCGGGGCTCGGTGACGACCTCTACACGGCGCTCACCAACAACCTCGCCATCGACGAGTCGCCGTCGGCGGCCCACGGACCCACCGGGGCCCACGCCGGATCCGCCTTCCAGTACGGCTGGTGGAGCTATGTCGACAAGGACATCCGTACGGTCCTGGGACGCCCGGTGAAGGGCAAGCTGGGCAAGACGTACTGCGGTGGGGGAGACCTGAGCTCCTGCCGCGACGTGCTGCTCTCGACCCTGGGCCAGGCCGCGGCCAAGACCCCGGCGCAGGTCTACCCCGGCGACGACAGCTGCGCCGCCGGTGACCAGTGGTGCTCGGACGCGATCATCCACCGTCCGCTGGGCGGGCTGCAGTTCTGGCCCATCCAGTGGCAGAACCGGCCCACGTACCAGCAGGTCGTGGAGTTCCCCTCGCACCGGTAGCGATACCGGGGTACGGGGCCGCGGGCCGGACCGGACAACTCCGGTCCGGCCCGCGGCGGTTGTCGCTCAGCGGTACGTCAGATACCGCTCGCGGACGGACCGGAAGGCGGCGAGTTCGCCCTGCCAGGCCGCCACCACCTCATCGGTGTCCGCACCCTTGTCGATCATGGTGCGGACCTGCGCGGACCCGGTCAGCTTGTCGATCCAGTCGTCGGAACGCCAGGCGAACCCGGACCAGACCTTCTTGGCCGTCACCAGCAGCCCGATCGCGGTCCGCACCGGGTCGAACGCCGCACGGTCCTGGACATGGAGCTGCACACCGCCCGCGGTCTTCCCCTCGAACTTGGAGAACACCGGCGCGAAGTACGCCTCGCGGAAGGCGACCCCCGGCAGCTCCAGCGCGTTGGCCGCCTCGGCCCACCGCCGGTCGATCCCCTCGGCCCCCAGCAGCTCGAACGGCCTGGTGGTGCCCCGTCCCTCGGAGAGGTTCGTCCCCTCGAACAGACAGGTCCCCGAGTAGACGAGAGCGGTGTCCGGTGTCGGCATGTTCGGGCTCGGCGGCACCCATGGCAGGCCCGTCGCGTCGAAGAAGTCGCCGCGCCGCCAGCCGGACATCCGCACGGTCTCCAACTCGACCGGCTTCGGGAGGAATTCACCGTTGAAGAGCCGGGCGAGCTCCGTCACGGTCATCCCGTGCGCCTGGGAGACGGGCTGCCGCCCGACGAAGGTCGCGAACTCCTTGTGCAGCACAGGACCGAGCGCGGCCCGCCCCGTGACCGGATTCGGCCGGTCCAGCACCACGAAGCGCAGGCCCGCCAGCGCCGCCGCCTCCATGCAGTCGTACAGCGTCCAGATGTACGTGTAGAAGCGGGCCCCCACGTCCTGGATGTCGAAGACCACCGTGTCCACGCCGGACGTGGTGAAGATGTCCGCGAGGGGCTGCCCGCTCCTGGTGTACGTGTCGTACACCGGAAGCCCGGTCGCCGGGTCGTCGTACCGCCCCTCCGAACCGCCCGCCTGCGCCGTGCCGCGGAACCCGTGCTCCGGGCCGAAGACGGCGGTGAGGTTCACCCTCCGGTCGGCGTGCATGACATCGACGATGTGCCGGACGTCCTGGGTGACCCCGGTCGGGTTGGTGACGATCCCGACGCGCTCCCCGTCGAGCAGGCCGTAGCCGTCGGCGGCCAGCCGGTCGAACCCGGTACTCACCCGGGCGCGCTTCCCGTGCGCGGCGGCCGGCTGGGCCGCCCCGCCCACGGCTCCCAGCGCACCCACGGCTCCGCTCGCGGCCAGCAGACCCCGCCTGGACAGGTTCATCGGGCTACCTCCATGATCTCGCCGAGTGTCATGGCCACGCAGGCTAACTCTCGCCCCTTCCCCTGCCGCATACCGACTGGTTAGTCTGCGGGTGAATTCAACGGAGAGGCAGGTCCTGATGGGTACCGTCGAAGGCGCGGGTGTAGTGGTCACAGGGGCGGGCGGCGGTATCGGCGCGGCACTGGCCCGGAGGTTCGCCGCCGAGGGAGCCCGTGTCGTCGTCAACGACCTGGACGGCGACAAGGCCCGTGCGGTGGCCGACGGTATCGGCGCCACCGCGGTGCCCGGCGATGCCTCGGCCATCGTGGACGCCGCCCGCGAAGCGCTCGGCGGACGTGTCGACGTCTACTGCGCCAACGCCGGTCTGGGCTCCGGCGGCGACCCCTTCTCCGACGAGGCGGTCTGGGCCGCCGCCTGGGACGTCAACGTGATGGCCCATGTGCGCGCCGCCCGTGCGCTGCTGCCCGACTGGCTGGAGCGCGGCGAGGGCCGGTTCGTCTCCACCGTGTCGGCCGCCGGGCTGCTCACCATGATCGGCGCGGCCCCGTACAGCGTCACCAAGCACGGCGCGCTGGCCTTCGCCGAGTGGCTCTCGCTCACCTACCGCCACCGCGGGCTGAAGGTCCACGCGATCTGCCCGCAGGGCGTACGGACCGACATGCTCGCCGCTACGGGCTCCGCGGGTGAACTGGTGCTCGCCCCGACGGCGATCGAGCCCGACGATGTCGCGGACGCGCTCTTCGACGCCATCGCCGATGACCGGTTCCTGGTGCTGCCGCACCCCGAGGTCGCCGAGTACTACCAGGCGCGGGCCGCCGAGCCCGACCGGTGGATCGGCGGGATGAACCGCCTTCAGCAGAAATGGGAGGCCGGGCGGTGAGCACCTCGATCTACGCGGCGAAGCCCTGGCTCGGACAGCTCAGTGAGGCCCAGCGCAGGCCCGTACACCCGCAGCCGAGCGTGGTCCACGCCTTCCGCGACGCCGTGGCCCGCGCACCGGAACACCCCGCCCTCGCCTACTTCGACGGGCGGCTCACCTACCGCGAGACCGACACGCTCTCCGACTCGGTCGCCGGACACCTGGCCGCCAGAGGGGTGGGCCGCGGCGACCGGGTCGCGGTCATGCTGCAGAACTCGCCGCACTTCGTGCTGGCGCTCCTCGGCGCCTGGAAGGCGGGTGCCACGGTCGTACCGCTCAATCCGATGTACAAATCGGCGGAGGTCGGCCATGCCCTGCGGGACGCCGGTGTCACGGCGCTGGTCTGCTCCGACCGTGCCTGGGAGGCGTATCTGCGGGAGACCGCCGCCGGCACCGCCGGCTCCCTGGTCCGGTTCGCGCTCACCGCCTGCGAACGCGATCTGCAGAGCCGCGACGACGAACGGGTCCTCGGCTTCGAGCGGCTCCCGTGCCCCGCCGACACCGACGATCTGCTGGCGGTCGCCCGGCAGGGGCTCCCGGCCCCGGCCGACCGCGATCCGCTCGCCTCCGATGTGGCGCTGATCAGCTATACGTCGGGGACCAGCGGGACTCCCAAGGGCGCGATGAACGCGCACGCCAACATCATGGTGAACGCCGAGCGCCAGCGCACCGGCCACCCCGTCCCGGAGGGCTCGGCGTACTTCGCGCTCGCGCCTCTCTTCCACATCACCGGGATGGTCTGCGAACTCGCCGCGTGCGTCGCCAACGCCGGGACCCTCGTCCTCGCTTACCGGTTCCACCCCGGGGTGGTGCTCGACGCGTTCACCGAGCACCGTCCCGCGTACACGGTCGGCCCCTCCACGGCCTTCATGGCGCTCGCGGCCGACCCGTCGGTCACCCCGGACCACTTCGCCTCCTTCAAGGTGATCTCGTCGGGCGGCGCACCGCTGCCGCCCGCGCTGGTGGAGGGCTTCCGCGAGCGGTTCGGCCCGTACATCCGCAACGGATACGGGCTCACCGAGTGCACCGCCCCGTGCGCTTCGGTCCCGCCCGAGCGGGAGGCCCCGGTCGACCCGGTGTCGGGCACACTCTCGGTCGGGGTGCCGGGACCGGACACCGTGGTGAGGATCGTGGACGCAGGCGGCGCCGAGGTGCCCTTCGGGGAGCAGGGCGAGATCGTGGTGAGCGGGCCGCAGGTGGTTTCCGGGTACTGGGAGCGCCCGGAGGCCACTGCCGAGACGTTCCCCGGCGGCGAACTGCGCACCGGGGACATCGGCTTCATGGACCGGTACGGCTGGCTCTATGTCGTGGACCGGATGAAGGACATGATCAACGCCTCCGGTTTCAAGGTGTGGCCGCGCGAGGTCGAGGACGTCCTCTACACCCATCCCGCCGTACGGGAGGCCGCCGTGGTCGGGATCCCCGATGCCTACCGGGGAGAGTCGGTCAAGGCCTATGTGAGCCTGCGGCCCACGGAGTCCGGGGCCGCTGTGACGCCGGAGGAGCTGGCCGGCTACTGCAAGGAGCGGCTCGCGGCGTACAAGTACCCGCGCGAGGTCGAGATCCTGCCCGAGCTGCCGAAGACAACCAGTGGGAAGATCCTGAGGCGGGAACTGCGTTCCCCGCGGTGACGGGCGCAGGCGACGAGCACATGTGACGAGCTCATGGACGGACGGAAGGTGGCGGCGATGGCAGCCAGAACGACCGACGGGAGCGGTGTCCCCGTCCCGCAGAGGCTGCTGGCCGCCGCGACCCGGCTCTTCGCCGAACGCGGCTACGACCGGACCTCCGTCCAGGAGATCGTCGAAGCGGCGGGGGTCACCAAGGGCGCCCTCTACCACTACTTCGGCTCCAAGGAGGACCTGCTCCAGGAGGTCTACTCCCGGCTGCTGCGGCTCCAGCAGGAGCGGCTCGACGCGTTCGCGGACTCCGACGCGCCCGTCGAGCAGCGCCTGCGGGAGGCCGCGGCCGACGTCGTCGTCACGACCATCGAGAATCTGGACGACGCGTCGATCTTCTTCCGCTCCATGCACCAGCTGAGCCCGGAGAAGAACAAGCAGGTACGGCTGGAACGGCGCCGCTACCACGAGCGCTTCCGGGCGCTGGTGGAGGAGGGCCAGCGGATCGGGGTGTTCTCGAAGGCCGTCTCCGCGGATCTGGTGGTCGACTACCACTTCGGGTCCGTGCACCATCTGTCGACGTGGTACCGCCCGGACGGCCCGCTGACCCCACGCGAACTGGCCGAGCAGCTGGCCGATCTGCTGCTGAGGGCGCTGCGGCCGTAGCCATGACCGGCCGCAGCCGGTCCGGTGGTGACGGTCATGGCCACGACCGCAGCGACGGTCGTGGCCACACCGGTGATGTGACCAGGCAGCCGTCCTTCCGCTACAGGTACTTCTTCAGCTCGCGCCGCGCCAGCGACCGCTGATGCACCTCGTCCGGCCCGTCCGCGAGCCTCAGCGTCCGCGCTCCGGCCCAGAGTTCGGCCAGTGGGAAGTCCTGGCTCACCCCGCCGGCGCCGTACAGCTGCACCGCCTTGTCGATGATGTCGATGACAGCGCGCGGCGTGGCGATCTTGATGGACTGGATCTCCGTGTGCGCCCCTCGGTTGCCCACGGCGTCCATCAGCCAGGCGGTCTTGAGGACCAGCAGCCGCAGTTGCTCCACGGTGACCCGGGCGTCCGCGATCCAGTTCTGTACGACGCCCTGCTGGGCCAGTTGCTTGCCGAACGCGGTACGGGAGACCGCGCGGCGGCACATCAGCTCGATGGCGCGCTCCGCCATCCCGATCAGCCTCATGCAGTGGTGGATCCGGCCCGGTCCGAGACGGGCCTGGGCGATGGCGAAGCCGCCGCCCTCCTCACCGATCAGGTTCGACGCGGGGACCCGGACGTTGTCGAGGACCACCTCGGCGTGGCCGCCGTGGTAGTGGTCCTCGTAGCCGTACACCTGCATGGCACGGCGGACTTCGAGTCCCGGGGTGTCGCGCGGGACCAGGATCATCGACTGCTGGCGGCGGGCGTCGGCGCCGTCCGGGTCGGTCTTCCCCATCACGATGAAGATCTTGCAGTCGGGGTTCATCGCCCCGGAGATGTACCACTTGCGGCCGTTGATGACGTACTCGTCGCCCTCGCGCGTGATACGCGTCTCGATGTTCGTCGCGTCGGACGAGGCGACCTCGGGCTCCGTCATGGCGAAGGCCGACCGGATCTCACCGGCGAGCAGCGGCTCCAGCCACTGCTTCTTCTGCTGCTCGGTGGCGAACTGGAACAGCACCTCCATATTGCCCGTGTCGGGGGCCGCGCAGTTCAGCGCGGTGGGTGCCAACTGCGGTGAGCGCCCGGTGATCTCGGCGAGCGGCGCGTACTGAAGGTTGGTCAGCCCCGCGCCGTACTCCGCGTCCGGGAGGAAGAGGTTCCACAGGCCCTGGCGGCGCGCCTCGGCCTTCAGCTCCTCGACCACCGCCGGGGTCTCCCAGGGGGAGGCGAGCCGGGCACGCTGCTCGTGGACGACGGCCTCGGCCGGGAGGACATGCTCGTCCATGAAGGCGTGGAGCTTGTCGCGCAGCTCTTCGGTGCGCGCGTCGAATGCGAAGTCCATGGGGGTGTTTCAGCCTTCCTTGAGGGTGGTGAGACCGTGCTCGATGAAGACGGGGACCAGCGAGCCGATCTGGTCGAAGCCGGCTCCGACGGTCTGGCCGAGGGTGTAGCGGTAGTGGATTCCTTCGAGGATCACGGCGAGCTTGAACCAGGCGAACGCCGTGTACCAGGCGATGGCGGAGGTGTCCCGGCCCGAGCGGGCCCCATAGCGCTCGACCAGCTCGGCGGGGGAGGGATGGCCCGCCGCACCGCTGGTGGTGGAGACCGGCGAATCGGGGATCCCCAGGTCCGAGCTGTACATCACGAGCAGACCGAGGTCGGTCAGCGGATCGCCGAGCGTCGACATCTCCCAGTCCAGGATCGCGTTGATCCTGTCGTCGTCACCGAGCAGGACGTTGTCCAGGCGGTAGTCGCCGTGCACGACGGTGGGAGCCGGGGAGCGGGGCAGATCACGTCCGAGAGTGGCGTGCAGTTCGTCGATGCCGGCCAGTTCGCGGTTGCGCGAGGCGTCGAGCTGCTTGCCCCAGCGGCGCAGCTGCCGGTCGAGGAAGCCCTCGGGGCGCCCGAAGTCCGCGAGGCCCGCCGCCTCCTGGTCCACGGCATGCAGATCCACGAGCGTGTCGACCAGCCCGAGCACCGCCGCACGGGTCCGCTCGGCACCGATGGCCGCCAGCTGGGCGGCGGTGCGGTACGGGGTGCCTTCGACGAACTCCATGACGTAGAACGGCGATCCGATGACCGACTCGTCCTCGCACAGCAGCACTGTGGCCGGCACCGGAACCCCCGTCGGGTGCAGCGCGCTGATCACCCGGTGCTCGCGCTTCATGTCGTGCGCGGTGGCAAGGACATGGCCCAGCGGAGGCCTGCGGACGACCCAGCGGCCGGTCCCGTCGCTCACCGTGTACGTCAGATTCGACCGGCCGCCCTCGATCAACCGCGCGCTGAGCGGTCCGCTCACCAGGCCGGGCCGCACCCGGTCGAGATGACCGCGCAGCGCCTCGGGGTCGATTCCCGGTGGGTGGACTGTGCTCATGGGGCACCTCCGTGTGTAGCGGCGGACCGTCCGGGTGGACCATCGCGCCGATGTCTGCTGGAACTGTCTGCCGGCACGCTCGCGGTGAACGTCTGTGCTCATCATGCCGACCAGTCGGTATGGCGTCCACCCCCGGCCCGTTTCCGGCAGCCGGTGCGCGGTCGTCACATCTCTGATACACCGCCCGGCCGCTTCCGGTTCCCGCCGGGCCCGCACCGCCGGCGCTCCCGTTTGCACGGGGTCCGGTTGCGCGAGGCGGGGCCTGACCAGAGGCTCATAGGCATGAAGGCGATCAGCTACAGCCGTTACGGCGGCCCCGAGGTCCTGGAGTACGGCGAGCGCCCCGAGCCCACGGTCGGGCCCGACTCCGTGCTGGTGAAAGTACGCGCGGCAGCCGTCAACCCGGTCGATGTGCACGCCCGCGAGGGGCACCTCGCCGCGCGGCTCGACGCCGTCTTCCCGGTCGTGCCGGGCTGGGACGTCTCCGGTGTGGTGGTGCAGCCGGGGGCGGCCGTGACCGAGTTCGCCGTCGGGGACGAGGTCATCGGGTACGTACGGGAGGACTTCCTGTCACGCGGAACCTTCGCCGAGTACGTGGCGGCCCCGGTGCGCACCCTGGCCCGCAAGCCGCTGCGGCTGAGTTTCGAGGAGGCCGCCGGGCTGCCGCTGACCGGACTCACCGCCTACCAGGCCCTTCGCGCGCTCGAAATCCGTTCCGACGACACCGTCCTCGTGCACGCGGCGGCGGGCGGCGTCGGCTCGATGGCCGTACAGCTCGCCCTGCACTCGGGAGCACGGGTCATCGGCACCGCGAGCACCCACAATCACGACCATCTGCGCACGCTGGGCGCGGAGCCGGTGGCCTACGGCGAGGGGCTCGCCGACCGGGTGCGGGCCCTGGCGCCCGACGGGGTGGACGCGGTCCTCGACACGGTCGGCGGCGACACCCTCAGGCTGTCGGCGAACCTGCTCGCCCCGGAAGGCCGGCTCGCGTCCATCGTGGACGGCGACGTCGTCGAGTTCGGCGGCCGCTATGTCTTCGTACGGCCCGACCCTCTCGACCTGCATGTCCTGGGCGAACTGGCCGACCAGGGAGAGATCACGGTCCACGTCGACCGGGTCCTCCCGCTGGAGCAGACGGCCGAGGCGCAGCGGCTCAACTCGGAGGGCCACACCCGCGGCAAGATCGTCGTCACGGTCGACTGGGACGCGGCGGCCTGATCCGGCCGCGCACCGGATGCCTGCGTGGCCGGTCCGCTTCGCGGCCGGCCGGGAGACGCACCGGATGCCTGCGCCGGGCCGCCGCCGTCAGCGTGGTTGCCGATCGGTCAGCCGGCGGTACGCGGCGAGGCCGTCGGGCACCCACTCCCAGGTGCCGATACGGAGCGCCAGTTCCTCGTCGGAGAGGAAGCCGTGCCAGGCGACCTCCTCCACCTGGGGGTTCACCGGAAGCGTGCAGCGCACCTCGTACACCCAGGACCACCAGCCCTGCCCGGCACCCTCGTACAGGAACTTGAAGAGCGGTACGGGCGCGGGCAGCCCGGACACGCCCAGCTCCTCCTCGGCCTCACGCAGCGCCGCCGCGTCGTAGGACTTGCCCGCGCCGACCACGCCGCCGACGAACATGTCGTACAGCGAGGGGAAGACCAGCTTCACCGGTGTCCGGCGGTGGACGAAGATCCGGTCGTCGGCGTCCCGGGCGAGGACGAAGACACAGCGGTGCAGCAGCCCCTTCGCGTACACCTCGCCCCGCGGGGCCTGCCCGGTCACCTGGTCGGACGCGTCGACCACATCGAGGATCTCGTCGGCGGGGGAGGCGGGGGGTACGGGGTTCGCAGCGGTCATGCCGCCATCTTCTCGCGCGGCGCCCGCGCCGAGCCGGGGGGCATCGCCGGATGCCGTCCCAGCAGGACGATCCCCACGACGATCGCCGCGAGCCCGGCCGACTCCCAGGCCAGGGCTCCGGTGTCGGTGCGCAGCTGGTCGCCGAGGAACCCCACACCGCAGACGATGCCCGCGAGCGGCTGGGCCGCGGTGAGCGCGGGCAGCGAACTGCGCAGCGGCGCTGCCTCGAACGCGCTCTGCACCAGGATCAGCCCGGTCACCCCCAGCACGATCACCGCGTACGGCTCCCAGCCCGTCGTCAGCGCCGCCCAGCCGCCGTGCTCCAGAAGCTGCCCGCTGACCCGGGTCAGGGCGTCCTGGAGCCCGTACAGCAGACCGGCGCCGAGTGCGAGGAGTGCGGGGCCCACGGTCAGCCGGGTCCGTTTGGCGCAGACCGTCAGGACCATGGCGGTGCCGGCCACCACGCCGATGATCAGCCAGTGCCGCAGCTCGTTCACCGACGCGGCGCCGGGCTTCGGCTGGCCCGCCAGGATGAAGGCCGCGACCCCGCCCGCCAGCAGCGCGAGACCGCCCCAGCCCTGCCGCCCCAGCGGCTGTCCGGTCTGGTGCCGGGAGAGCGCCATGGCGAAGAGCAGGTTCGTCGCGAGCAGCGGTTCGACCAGCGAGATCTCGCCGTGGCCGAGCGCCAGGGCCCCCAGCACCATGCCGCAGACCATCAGCGCGATGCCGCCCAGCCAGAGCGGCACCCGCACCAGGTCGAGCAGCAGCCGGAAGGAGAGGAAGTCCTTCATGGGGGCGTGCCTGGCCGCTCTCTGCTGGAGCACGAATCCGAATCCGAGACAGCAGGCCGCGGCCACCGAGAGCGCGACGACGAGTACCGACACGTGATCAACCTCAAGACCGGCCAGAAGGGGCGGGGTTCTGGCGACGATAGCGCCTGCGGGTGCACCTGTACCCGTTGAGTGCACCGAACGGGACGGTTGACGCAGCTTCGGGACGAACTGAAGATGTGACCCACAAGTAACCTGGCAGGGATGGGGCTCATGGCGGACGACGCTGACGTGATCGTGATCGGGGCCGGGCTCGCCGGTCTGGTGGCCACCGCCGAGCTGGTGGACGCGGGGAAGAAGGTGATCCTCCTCGACCAGGAACCCGAGCAGTCGATGGGCGGTCAGGCGCACTGGTCCTTCGGCGGTCTGTTCTTCGTCGACTCGCCCGAACAGCGGCGCTTCCGGGTCAAGGACAGCCGCGAGCTGGCGATGCAGGACTGGCTGGGCACCGCCGGTTTCGACCGGCCCGAGGACCACTGGCCGCGGCAGTGGGCCGAGGCGTACGTGGACTTCGCGGCGGGCGAGAAGCGGGCCTGGCTGCACGCCCAGGGGATGCGCTTCTTCCCGGTCGTCGGCTGGGCGGAGCGCGGCGGGTACGACGCGACCGGCCACGGCAACTCCGTACCGCGCTTCCACATCACCTGGGGGACCGGGCCCGGCGTCGTCGCGCCCTTCGAGCGCCGGGTGCGGGAGGGTGTGGCGCGCGGCCTGGTGCAGCTCAGGTTCCGCCACCGGGTCACCGGCCTCGCCCGCAGCGCCGGTGCGGTGGACACGGTGACCGGTGAGGTGCTGGAGGCGAGCGGGGCCGAGCGGGGCACCGCCAGCAGCCGCGCGGTCACCGGCGAGTTCACCTACCGGGCACAGGCGGTCATCGTCACCTCGGGCGGGATCGGCGGCAACCACGACCTCGTACGGGCCCAGTGGCCGGAGCGGCTCGGCACCCCGCCCGCGCACATGCTGTCGGGGGTGCCCGCCCACGTGGACGGGCTGATGCTGGGAATCGCGGAGGCCGCGGGCGGCAGCCAGATCAACCGGGACCGGATGTGGCACTACACCGAGGGCATCCAGAACTGGAACCCGATCTGGGCGAAGCACGGCATCCGCATCCTGCCGGGGCCCTCGTCGCTCTGGTTCGACGCGCGCGGCAAACGCCTGCCGGTGCCGCTCTTTCCCGGCTTCGACACCCTGGGCACCCTCGACCACATCATGAAGTCGGGCCACGACTACACCTGGTTCGTCCTCGACCAGCGCATCATCGGCAAGGAGTTCGCCCTCTCGGGCTCCGAGCAGAACCCAGACCTGACGGGGAAGTCCGTCCGTGACGTCATCGGGAGGGCGCGCGCCGACGTACCCGCGCCGGTGAAGGCGTTCATGGACAACGGCGCGGACTTCGTCGTCGAGAAGGACCTGGCGTCGCTGGTGCGCGGGATGAACAAGCTCACCGGGGAGCCGCTGATCGACGAGGCCGGGCTGCGCCGGGAGATCGTCGCCCGCGACCGCGAGATCGGCAATCCCTTCACGAAGGACCTCCAGGTGATGGCGGTCCGCGGCGCCCGGAAGTATCTGGGCGACAGGCTCATCCGCACGGCCGCGCCGCACCGCATCCTGGATCCCGCGGCGGGCCCGCTGATCGCGGTGAAACTGCACATCCTGACGCGCAAGTCGCTGGGCGGCCTGGAGACGGACCTGTCGTCCCGGGTCCTCGCGGAGCCGGCCGGCGGTACGGACAGGGGCGCGCCCGTGCCCGGTCTGTACGCGGCGGGGGAGGCGGCCGGGTTCGGCGGTGGCGGGGTGCACGGCTACCGGTCGCTGGAGGGCACGTTCCTGGGCGGCTGCATCTACTCCGGGCGGACCGCCGGGCGGGCTGCGGCCCGGGCGGTGGGGTAGCGGGGGCGGCGGGGCAGCGGGCGGTGGGGTGCGAGGGGCCGGCCGGCCCCGGCTCACCCTTCCTGGAGCCGCTCCACCACCCGGAACCGCTCGGCCACGATCATCGTGTCGTCGTCCACGGTGAACTCCGGGTTCCGCAGCGCCTCCCGCATCTCGTCGCCGTGCCAGAACCGCTCGTGCCCCGCGCGCCACTCGGCGACCGATGTGTGACCCTCGCCCTCGTCCAGCGCGTGCTGGAGGCCGACATCGCCCAGCCGCAGCACCCGTACCTCGGTCAGCTCGACCACCGCGACCTCACGGCCGTCCGAGTCGATCAGCGCGGAGCGCTCGCCGACGGGGGGCAGTTCCTCCCGCTCCGCCTCGTACTCGGCGAGCAGTCCGCTGGTCGAGACCTTCTCCCCGCGCAGCACGGCGTCGACGAGCTGATCGCGGAGCGGGCCGGGAAAGGCGAACAACAGGGGCTTGAGGTGTTCGGGACCGGTCATGGAACCAGCGTACGCACCCGGGCAAAGCATGGCGTTGTAAAGGGAGTTGAGGAGGATGTGACGCCTGTGCGGCCTTGACGTGGAGCCATCAATACCGGTTTGCTGTGCGTGATCATTGCCCCCGGCGCCCTGAGGACCCCCGCGGATGCCCCCACTCCTCGGCCGCTCCCGAAGACGGGCCGGCCAGCTCGCCGACCCGGCTCTCGACGACGTCGAACTCACAGAAGTGCGAACCCAGTTGGCCCAGGGCCGCTGGGGCAGCGTCAGTTCCCTGCTCACCGCGACCGCCGACGACTGGGACCGCCGGGGCCACCGTCTCGTCGTACTCGCGGAGGGGTCGGGATCGGCGGCCTGGGCCGAGGACTGGCTGCTCGCCGAGCCGGAGAGCGCGGACGCCGCCGCCCTGCTGGCCTGCGCCATGGTCCTGCGGTCGCTGCGCGGCAAGGACGGCAGGGGAGGCCGGGCGGACAAGGTGGGCAGGGTGGGCAAGGCAGCCAAGGAAGAGGAGGACGCGGCCCGCGAGGCCTGCCGGGCCGCTGCCCGGCTGGCGCCGTCGGACCCGACCCCCTGGCTCGGGCTGCTGATCCTGGCCCGCAGCCGCGGCACCGAGGAGGAGGTCAGCCGCCTCTTCGACGAGGTGCGCTCACGCCACCCCGAGCACCACCACGCCCACCATCTGATGGCGGCGCGGCTCGCCGAGCGCCATCCGGGGGCCGGCCAGGACCCGCTGCACGAGGTGTACGACTTCGCGGCCTGGGCGGCCGAACAGGCGCCCGCCGACTCGCCGCTCGCGGTGCTGCCGGTGGTCGCCCACGCGGAGCGCTACCGGGTGCTCGCCACCGCGGGCAGCGAACCGGACGACCCCGCACGCTCCGCGCACTGGACGGGCCGGCGGGCCCGTCAGGTGATGAAGGCCGCCTTCGACTGGTGGCTGGAGTGGGAGCGCGAGGACCATCCGCGCAACCGCGTCGACCTCAACTTCCTGGCCCACGCGAAGTTCTGCGAGGGCCGGCCCGCGGAGGCCGCCGCGCTGTTCCACCGCATTGGAGAGCACTTCACGCCGGCCCCCTGGGCCTACCCCGACCGGGACGCGTACCAGGCGTTCAGCGCCGCGCGCGGTGCCGCGCTCGGCTCCGTCTAACTCCTCACCGAAGGGACCGACCCGCCATGCCGCCGGGCAGTTCGAGCACGAGCGAGATCAACGAGATCAGCACGTTCAAGGGCCAGGACCAGGCGCTGCGCGCCGGCCGTCTGGGGACGGCGGGGCTGCTGCTCTCCGTGCTCGCGGCCAGCGCTCCTCTGATGGTCGTCGCGGGAGTCATGCCCACGATCTTCGGCCTGATGGGAATCGTGGGACAGCCGATCCTCTACGTCATCCTGGCGGTCGTCCTGGCGCTGTTCAGCGTCGGTTATGCGGAGATGAGCCGGCATGTCCACAACGCCGGGGCCTTCTACGCGTACATCGCCCGCGGCCTCGGCTCCACCGCCGGAGCCGGCGCCTCCTTCGTCGCCCTGGTCGCCTACAGCGCCATGCAGGTCGGCATCTACGGCATCTTCGGCTTCGAGGTCTCCGGCCTCTTCGACACCTATCTGAGCACCGAACTGGCCTGGTGGATCCCGGCGTTGGTGGCCGTCGCGGTCGTCGGGGTGCTGTCCTGGCTGAAGATCGACCTCAACGCGAAGGTCCTCGGTGTGCTGCTGCTCATCGAGTGCGCCCTCGTGGTGATCTTCGACATCGCCTCGGTCGCGAGCCCCGCCAAGGAAGGGCTCTCGCTGCACGCATTCAACCCCGGCACCCTCACCGGTGCGGGCTTCGGCACCGCGCTCTGCTTCTGCATCGCCGCCTTCGTCGGCTTCGAACAGGCCCCCGTGTACGCCGAGGAGACCAGCAGGCCGCAGGTGGTGGTCCGCCGGGTGATGTTCCTCGCCGTCGGCTTCGTCGCGTTGTTCTTCGCCGTCAGCTCCTGGGCGCTGACCGTGGCCGCCGGGCCTTCGGCGATCAGCGCCCAGGCCACCAAACTCGGCCCCGGACTGCTCTTCGGGCTCAGCGAGGGCGTACTCGGCAAGTCCTTCACCGATGTGCTCCACGTCCTCTTCGTCACCGGAATGTTCGCCGCGATGCTCAGCTTCCACAACGTGGTCGCCCGCTACGCCTTCGCGATGGGCCGCGAGGGACTGCTGCCCGCCGCCTTCGGCCGTACCAACAGGTCCAGCGGCGCACCCGGCACCGGCTCGCTGCTCCAGACCGTCATCTCCCTCGTCGTCGTCATCGCCTTCGCGGTGACCGACAGCAAGCCGCACGGTGACCCGACGGCGCCCGTCCTGCACCTCTTCACCTGGATGGGGAACATCGGCGCCCTCGGCATCATCCTGCTGATGGCCGCCGCATCGGTCGCGGTGATCGCCTTCTTCGTACAGCGCGGGGCGGCCCGTGCGCAGATCTGGCGGCTGACCGCGTCGGGCCTCGCCTGCCTCGCCCTGCTCACCATCGCCTTCATGACGGTCAAGGACTTCGACGTGCTGGTCGGAGCGGGCCCCGGGTCCGTCCTGAGCTGGCTGCTGCCCGGGATCATCGGCCTCGCCCTGCTCGGCGGTCTGGTCTACGGACTGGTGCTGCGCTCGGGCAGGCCCGAGGTGCACGCCCGGATCGGGCTCGGCAACGAGGCGTTCCAGCTCGACAAGGCCGCCGAGGCGCGGGCCGGAGCCGCCGCGGACATATGACGGAATCCTGACGTCACCCGCGGTCGCTGGCTTCTGGCGCCCGCGGGTGTTCGAATCGTTGGGTGAAACCAGAACCATCGGACCAGGGCGGCGCGCCGGTCGGCCGCCGCCTCGTCCTCGGGATGCTCGGCCTGGGCGCGGCGGGTCTTGTCACCGCGCCCTACGTCCAGCGCGGGGTCGACTCCGCGCTGGGGGCGGTCTCGGGCAAGGACCCCACCGGCCTGACCGGTCTGCTGCCCAACGGCGGCGGATTCCGCTACTACTCGGTCACCTCATCGGTGCCCCACAAGGACGCCGGGAACTACCGGCTCACCGTGGACGGCATGGTCGAGCGGCCCACCTCGTACACCCTCGGCTCGCTGCGCCGGCTGCCGCAGACCAGGCTGGTGCGCGATGTGCAGTGCGTCACCGGCTGGCGGGTGCCCGGCACCCCCTTCGAAGGCGTCCGGCTCTCCCGGCTGCTCGACGCGGCGGGGGTGCGGCCCGGGGCCGGCGCGGTCCGCTTCACCTGCTTCGACGGCGCGTACAGCGAGAGCCTCACCCTGGACCAGGCGCGCCGTGCGGACGTCCTGGTGGCGCTGCGGATGCAGGACGAGCCGGTGAGCCACAACCACGGCGGACCCGTCCGCCTCTATGTCGCGCCCATGTACTTCTACAAGTCGGCGAAATGGCTGTCCGGGATCACCGTCACCAGTGACGTGCGACAGGGTTACTGGGAGGAGCGCGGCTATGACATCGACGCCTGGGTCGGCAAGTCCAACGGACGCGACGACCACCCCACGGTCTGAGCTGCGCCGCTTCACCCGCCCCGTGCGGTGGGTGCACCGCACGACGTCGGCCCTGATGCTGGTGTGCATCGCGTCGGCGGGCTGCCTGTACATCCCGCAGCTCGCGGAGCTGGTCGGGCAGCGCTATCTGGTCGTGACCGTCCACGAATGGTCCGGGCTGCTGCTGCCAGTGCCGGTCCTGCTCGGCCTCGTCTCGCGTGCGCTGCGGGCGGACCTGGGCCGCCTCAACCGCTTCGCGCCGTACGACCGCGCCTGGCTCCGGTCGGCGCTGCGCAGGGACGGATCACCGCGCACGGCCGGCAAGTTCAACGGCGGCCAGAAGGTCTACGCGGGGTGGATCGCCGGCGCCGCGCTGGTGATGCTCGGCACCGGGCTGCTGATGTGGTTCACGCATCTGACACCGCTGGTCTGGCGGACGAGCGCCACCTTCATCCACGACTGGCTGGCGCTGGCCGTCGGCATCGTGGTCGCCGGGCACATCGGGATGGCGCTCGGCGACCCGGAGGCCCGGCGGGGGATGCGGACCGGCCGGGTCGGGCGCGGATGGGCGCGGCGGGAGCACCCGCTGTGGCTGGACGAGGAGTGAGGAGCCGGGCCGGGATCCGCGAGGTCGCGGCCCGGCTCCGGCATCCCGGTGCGCGGAGGCGGCCCCGCGGATCCGGCTCCCGGCTGGCTCCGGGCGGCGTTGCGGACCGGGCCCGGGACCGTTGGATCCGGGCGGGCCCTGCCGGCCCGGCCCGGGACCGTGCGGGCCCTCAGCCGCCGAAGTCCAGCAGCACCTTGCAGGACTGCGACCGGTCCGCCGCGAGAGCGAAGGCCTCAGCGGCCCGCTCCACCGGCACCACCGCACTGACCAGCGCGTCGAAGGAGTCGTCCCCGGCCAGCAGCTCGATCGCCGCGTCGAACTCCACGTCGAAGCGGAGCGCCCCGCGCAGCTCGATCTCCCGGCTCACCACCAGATTCCCGGCGAACGGGCTCATCCCCGGTGGCAGCATCCCCAGCTGTACGACGGCCCCGCCCCGCCGCACCGACCGCAGACATGTGTCCAGACCGGCTGCCGACCCGGACGCCTCGATCGCGGTGTCGACCTCGTCCGGCAGTCCGGGACCGGCCGGGTCGCCCACCGGTACGAGCGTCGTCGCGCCCGCGGCGGCCGCGAACTCCAGCGCCTTCGGCAGCAGATCGGTGACCGTGACGGCCGCGGCGCCCGCGGCCCGCAGCGCCGCCACCACCAGGGAGCCGATCGGCCCCGCACCCGTGACCAGGACGTGCTTGCCGTCGACGGGACCGGCCCTGCGCACCGCGTGCAGTGCGACCGACAGCGGTTCGGCCAGTGCGGCCCTGCGCAGCCCGAGGCCCGCCGGAAGCGCCCTCAGCTGGCCGGCCGGCACCGCGATCCGGGCCGCGAACCCGCCCTGCACATGCGGGGTACGGGCCGCGCTGCCCAGATAGCGGGTGTCCCGGCAGACGTTGGCCCGCCCGTCCAGGCACTCCCGGCAGGCGCCGCACGGCGTCGCCGGGTGCACGGCGACCGGGGTGCCGGGCGCGGGGCCGTCCGCCCCTTCGCCGTACGCGGCCACGGTGCCGACGACCTCATGGCCCAGCACCATCGGCTCGCGCAGCAGGAAGTCACCGACCCCGCCGTGCCGCCAGTAGTGCAGATCCGAGCCGCACACTCCGCCGTACCGCACCGCGACGACGGCCTGGCCGGGTCCGGCCACCGGCTCGGGCAGCTCATCGACCCGCAGGTCGTCCACTCCGTGGATCACACATCCGCGCATCACAGCACACTCGTCATTCCGCCGTCGACGTACAGGATCTGGCCGCTCACGAAGTCCGCGGCCGGTGAGGCGAGGTAGAGCACGCCGCCCACCAGGTCGTCGGTGCGCCCCCAGCGCCCGGCCGGGGTACGGCGGCGCACCCAGGAGCTGAACTCCTCGTCGGCCACCAGCGGCCGGGTCAGCTCGGTCTCGATGTAGCCGGGGCCCAGGCCGTTGACCTGGATGCCGTACTGCCCCCAGTCGGCGCACATGCCCTTGGTGAGCATCTTCAGGGCGCCCTTGGTGGCCGCGTACGGAGCGATACCGGGGCGCACCACCTCGCTCTGCAGCGAACAGATGTTGATGATCTTCCCGTGGCCGCGGGGGACCATCCGCCGGGCGGCCTCGCGGCCCACCAGAAAGGCGCTGGTGAGGTTGGTGTCGACGATCCGGTGCCAGTCGTCGTCGGCGAAGTCGAGCAGCGGGGCGCGCAACTGCATCCCGGCGTTGTTGACCAGGATGTCCAGCGGGCCCGCCTGCTCCTCGGCCGCGGCGATCCCGGCGGCGACCGAGGGCCCGTCGGTGACGTCGAAGGCGGCGGTGAGCACCGTGCCCCCGGCATCGGCGAGTCCGGCGGCGGCCGCCTTCAGCCGGCCCTCGTCCCGCCCGTTGATGACGACGGTGCAGCCCGCCTCCAGCAGACCGCGGGCGAGCGCGTGCCCGATGCCGCGGCTGGCTCCGGTGACCAGCGCCGTACGGCCGCCGATCTCGAACAGTGGATGTGCCATGAGATGTGTCCTCGATCCGGCCTGATCCGAACGAACGGCCCTAGACAACCAGCGAGAGCAGCAGGATGAAGATCAGTGAGACCACCGAGATGATGGTCTCCATCACCGACCACGTCTTGATCGTCTGGCCGACGTCCATCCCGAAGTACTCCTTCACCAGCCAGAACCCCGCATCGTTCACATGGCTGAAGAAGAGCGAGCCCGCGCCGATGGCGAGCACCAGCAGTGCCACGTGCGCCGTCGACATGTCCGCGGCGAGCGGCGCGACCAGACCGGCGGCGGAGACCGTCGCCACCGTGGCGGAGCCGGTCGCCAGGCGCATCACCACGGCGATCAGCCAGGCCAGCAGCAGCGCCGGGATCGACCAGTCCTTGGAGATGTCCAGCACCATCTGACCCACACCGGAGTCGATCAGGGTCTGCTTGAAGCCGCCGCCCGCGCCGACGATGAGCAGCACACTCGCGATCGGGGCGAGCGACTTCTCGACGGTCGCCGACATCCGTCCCTTGCTGAATCCGGCGGCCCGGCCCAGCGTGAACATGGCGACGAGCACCGCGGCCAGCAGGGCGATCAGGGGCGAGCCGATGACGTCGAACGCACGCTGGACCGTGTCCGCGGGGTCGTCGATCACGATGTCGACGAGCGCCTTGGCCAGCATCAGCACGACAGGCAGCAGCACGGTCGCCACGGTGGCACCGAAACCGGGCCGCTTCTCCAGGTCCTCCGACGGGCGCTGCGGCACCATCCGGTCGGGTGCCTGGATGTCCACCCAGCGGGCCGCGTACCGGGAGAAGACCGGACCGGCGATGATCACGGTCGGGATGGCCACCAGGACACCCAGTGCGAGCGTCACACCGAGGTTGGCGTGCACGGCGGCGATGGCCACCAGCGGACCGGGGTGCGGCGGAATCAGACCGTGCATCACGGACAGGCCGGCCAGCGCCGGGATACCGATCCGCATCAGCGAGAAGTTGCCGCGCTTGGCGACCAGCAGGACCACCGGGATCAGCAGCACGATGCCGATCTCGAAGAAGAGCGGCAGTCCCACGATCGCCGCGATCAGCACCATCGCCCATGGCATCCCGCGCCGGCTCGCCTTCGCGAGGATGGTGTCGACGATCTGGTCGGCGCCGCCGGAGTCCGCGAGGAGCTTGCCGAGGATGGCACCGAGCGCGATCAGGACACCCACGCTCGCGGTGGTGGAACCGAGGCCCGTGGTGAAGCTGGTGATGACCTTGTCGAGCGGAGCACCCGCGACCGCTCCCAGGACGAGCGATCCGATGGTCAGGGACAGGAACGCGTGGAGCTTGGTCTTCGTGATGAGCAGGACGATGACGGCGATGCCCGCGAGGACGGCTATCCCCAGTTGGGCGTGGCCGGCCGACGATATCGGCGCTGCGTCCGCTGCCAGCATCTCGACACTGAGACTGGACACGGTGGATTCCTTCGGTTCGTGAGGAAGTGGTGCGTCAGGCGGTAAAGCGGTGAGAGGTGAGAGGCCGGGCGTGACGGTGTTGCTACTGACCGATGCCGCGCAGTGCGGCCACGGCCCGCCCGGTGATGTCCTCGGGGGTTCCGGAGATGTCGACGGCCGCACCCGCCTCGTCCGGGCCCAGCGGCTGGAGCGCGGCGAACTGCGAATCGAGGAGCGCGGTGGGCATGAAGTGCCCCTTGCGCTCCGCCATCCGCTTCTCGATCAGCTCCCGGTCGCCCGTCAGATGCACGAAGACGACGCCGGGCGCCTCGGCCCGCAGCCGGTCGCGGTAGGAGCGCTTGAGCGCGGAGCAGCTGACCACCCCGCCCCGGTCGGCGCGCTCGTGCGCCCACCGGCCGATCGCGTCCAGCCAGGGCCACCGGTCGGCGTCCTCAAGAGGCGTCCCGGCCGACATCTTGGCGATGTTCGCGGCGGGATGGAAGTCGTCCCCCTCGGCGTACGGGACGCCCAGTGCGGCGGAGAGCAGCGGACCGATCGTGGTCTTGCTGGTCCCTGCCACGCCCATCAGGACTACGACTCGGGGGGTGCTCATCGGTGGTGCCTCGCTGTCTTCTTCGACATGACTTCGACGGGGGCCGACATGGATCCGTCGCGCTACTGAAACCCATTAGGTACGACTTATTCAAGAGGCTGTGACCTAAAAGTCATACGTAATAGGTCGGGCAGATGCCCCGTAGGGTGAAGCCATGACCACTCAGGGCCCGGGGCTCCACGCCCACGTGCTGGAAAACCTCGGTCCCTCGATCACCTCGGGGGAGTACCCGCCGGGCAGTGTGCTGCGCACCGACGAACTCGCCCAGCGCTTCGACGTCTCGCGCACCGTGATCCGCGAGGCCGTCCGCGTCCTGGAGTCGATGCACCTGGTGGAGTCGCGGCGCCGGGTCGGCGTGACCGTCCGCCCCACCGAGGAGTGGAACGTCTACGACCCGCAGGTCATCCGGTGGCGACTGGCCGGCGCCGACCGGTCCCGTCAGCTCCGCTCACTGACCGTCCTGCGGTACTCCGTGGAGCCGGTGGCCGCCGGGCTCGCGGCCCGGCACGCCACCGCCGAGCAGTGCGCCGCCCTCACCGAGCAGGCGCTCGGCATGGTCGCCACGTCCCGCGGCCACCAGCTCCCCGCGTACCTGGTGCACGACATCGCCTTCCACCGCCTCGTCCTGCGCGGCTCGGGGAACGAGATGTTCGCCCGGCTCGGCGACGTGGTCGCCGAGGTGCTCGCCGGACGTACGGAGCACCAGGTGATGTTCGACGACCCCGACCCGGCCGCCGTGACCTTGCATGTCCAGGTGGCGGAGGCCGTACGGGAAGGCGATGCGGACCGGGCGGAGGAACTCACCAGAGAGATCGCGGTCGGCGCCCTGAAGGAGCTCGATGTCCTGGCGCCCTGACCGGTGCCGTTCCAAACGTTTTTGTGACATAGATTTCATTCCGTTCTCGTGCCCGACGTGTCCCCTTTACGCTGACGCCTTGATCGGCCGCCACCTCCCCCACGTAAGGCGACGCACTCCATGAGCAACCGCACCCTCACTGCGGCAGAACCGACACCGCACGTCGATGCTGGTGACGAGGGCTACAGCAAAGACCTGAAGTCCCGCCACATCAACATGATCGCCATCGGCGGGGCCATCGGTACCGGCCTCTTCCTCGGCGCCGGCGGCCGGATGGCAGGTGCGGGCCCCTCACTCGCCATCGCCTACGCCGTCTGCGGAGCCTTCGCCTTCTTCGTCGTACGGGCCCTGGGCGAACTCGTCCTCTACCGCCCCTCGTCCGGCGCCTTCGTCAGCTACGCCCGTGAGTTCATGGGCGAGAAGGGCGCCTACACGGCGGGCTGGCTGTACTTCCTCAACTGGTCGACCACGGCCGTCGCCGACATCACGGCCGCCGCCACCTACGCCCACTTCTGGTCGATGTTCAGCTCGGTCCCGCAGTGGGTCTGCGCGCTCGTCGCCCTGGCCGTCGTCCTGGCCGCCAACCTGATCTCGGTGAAGTACTTCGGCGAGACCGAGTTCTGGTTCTCGATCATCAAGGTCACCGCACTGGTGGCCTTCATGTGCATCGGCATCTATCTGGTGGTCACCCAGCACTCGGTCGCCGGGCACACCCCCGGGATCAGCACCATCAGCGCCAACGGGGGCTTCTTCCCCAAGGGCGTGATGCCCATGCTGCTGGTCATCCAGGGCGTCGTCTTCGCGTACGCCTCCGTCGAGCTGTGCGGTGTCGCGGCCGGCGAGACCAAGAACCCCGGGAAGATCATCCCCAAGGCGATCAACTCGATCATGTGGCGGGTCGGCATCTTCTACGTCGGCTCCGTGGTGCTGCTCGCGCTGCTCCTCCCGTACACCGCGTACTCCGACGGCGAGAGCCCCTTCGTCACGGTGCTCTCGAAGATCGGTGTCCCGGGCGCCGCCGGCGTGATGAACCTGGTCGTCCTGACCGCCGCGCTCTCCAGCCTCAACTCCGGCCTGTACTCCACCGGCCGCATCCTGCGCTCGATGGCGCTCGCCGGGTCCGCCCCGCGCTTCACCGGCCGGATGAACAAGGGCCAGGTGCCCTACGGCGGCATCCTGCTCACCGCGGCCTTCGGGGTGCTGGGCGTCGTGCTCAACTACCTGGTCCCGGGCAAGGCCTTCGAGATCGTCCTCAACTTCGCCTCCATCGGCATCCTCGGCACCTGGGGCATGGTCATGCTCTGCTCGCTGCTCTTCTGGCGGCGGTCGACGGAGGGCCGGGTCACCCGCCCCTCCTACCGGCTGCCGTGGGCGCCGTACACCCAGATCGTCACCCTCTGCTTCCTGGTCTCCGTCGCGTTCCTGATGTGGTGGGGCGGGGGAGTGGGCCGTACCACCGTGGAGTGCCTGCCGCTGATCGCCGCCGCACTCGTCGGCGGCTGGTTCGTGGTGCGCGGCCGCGTCGCGTCCATCGCCGCCGAGCGCTAGGACCTTTCGGTCGGGACGGGCCGGGCTCGCGGGGTCTGGCACGCACATCTGCGGCGTTGTCGTCAATCACCATGGCTCCGCCATGATTCAATCCTCCGCCTTGCAGATGCACGCACCAGACCCCGCTCCCTGGTCCGGCCTGTCCCGACCGAAAGGTCCTGGGGCCTGGAAGACTGAGCCCACGTACCGCTCGGTTACAGGAAGGCTGTTGACGGCATGACGCAGCAGGTCCAAGGGGTCGTGGCCCCCGGCAAGAACCAACCCCTACGCGTGGAGACGATCCTGGTCCCGGACCCGGGGCCGGGCGAGGCTGTGGTGAAGATCCAGGCCTGCGGGGTCTGCCACACGGACCTCCACTACAAGCAGGGCGGGATCAACGACGACTTCCCGTTCCTGCTCGGCCATGAGGCCGCGGGCATCGTGGAGTCGGTCGGCGACGGCGTCACCGACGTCGCCCCCGGCGACTTCGTGATCCTCAACTGGCGTGCCGTGTGCGGGCAGTGCCGGGCCTGTCTGCGTGGCAGGCCGCAGTACTGCTTCGACACGCACAACGCGAAGCAGAAGATGACATTGAGCGACGGTACGGGGCTCTCCCCGGCGCTCGGCATCGGCGCCTTCGCCGAGAAGACCCTGGTCGCCTCCGGCCAGTGCACCAAGGTCGACCCGGCCGTCTCCCCGGCCGTCGCCGGTCTGCTCGGCTGCGGAGTGATGGCGGGGATCGGCGCGGCCATCAACACCGGACAGGTCGGCCGCGGCGACTCGGTCGCGGTCATCGGCTGCGGCGGTGTCGGTGACGCCGCGGTCGTCGGGGCCCGGCTCGCCGGGGCCGCGAAGATCATCGCCGTCGACATCGACGACAAGAAGCTCGCCACCGCACAGCGGATGGGCGCCACCCACACCGTCAACTCGCGTACATCGGACCCGGTAGAGGCGATTCGGGAGCTCACCGGCGGCTTCGGCGCCGATGTGGTGATCGAGGCGGTCGGCCGCCCCGAGACGTACAAACAGGCCTTCTACGCCCGCGACCTGGCGGGCACGGTCGTCCTGGTGGGCGTCCCCACGCCGGAGATGCAGCTGGAACTCCCGCTCCTGGACGTCTTCGGCCGCGGCGGGGCGCTCAAGTCCTCCTGGTACGGGGACTGTCTGCCCTCCCGCGACTTCCCGATGCTCGTCGATCTGCACCAGCAGGGCCGGATCGACCTCGGCGCGTTCGTCACCGAGACGATCAGGGTCGACGAGGTCGAGAAGGCCTTCGAGCGGATGGCCGACGGCGATGTGCTGCGCTCGGTGGTGGAGTTCTGATGGCGGCCCGTATCGACCATCTCGTCACCTCCGGCACGTTCTCGCTCGACGGCGGCAGCTGGGACGTCGACAACAACGTCTGGATCGTCGGCGACGACAGTGAGGCGATCGTCATCGACGCCGCCCATGACGCCACCGCGATCGAGGCCGCCCTCGGTGGCCGTACGCTGCGCGCCATCGTCTGCACGCACGCGCACAACGACCACATCGGCGCGGCGCCCGCACTGGCCGCGGCGACCGGGGCGCCCATCCTGCTGCACCCGGACGATCTGCCGCTCTGGCGGATGACCCACCCCGGCCGCCTCCCGGACGGCGAACTCAAGGACGGGCAGACCCTGACGGTGGCGGGGACCGCGCTGACGGTGCTGCACACACCGGGCCATGCGCCGGGTGCGGTCTGCCTGTACGCGCCGGACCTGGCCACGGTGTTCACCGGCGACACGCTGTTCCAGGGCGGCCCCGGTGCGACCGGCCGGTCCTTCTCGGACCACCCGACGATCGTCGCGTCCATCCGGGACCGGCTGCTGACACTGGCCCCGGAGACCCTGGTCCGAACCGGCCACGGCGACTCCACCACGATCGGCGCCGAGGCCCCCGGCCTGCCGGAGTGGCTGGCACAGGACGGCTGAACCGCCGCGGGGCCGCTCCGGAGGGGAAGCCGGACAGGCGTCCCTCCGGAGCACTCCCGGGCTCACTGCTTGCGGGCGACGCCCACCCAGCCGGGGATCGGATCGTCACCGGGGACCGGCACCCGCTCACCGAGCTCGGGCCGCCACTCGGCGGCCAGCGAGACCTCGGGGTCGAGGAGTTCGAAGCCGTCGAAGAACCGGGCGGTCTCCGCGCGTGAACGGGGCCGCAGGGTCAGACCCCGGGCCCGGTACATCTCGACGGCCCTCGCCGACCCCTCCGGGTCGAAATCCCCGGTGACATGCGAGAGGACGAGGCAGCTTCCCGGCGCCAGTGGCTCCATCAGCCGGTTCACCAGCTCGTACGCGTCCTCGTCGGCGACGAAGTGCAGCAGGGCCACCAGCGAGAGCGCGACCGGCCGGCCGAAGTCCAGGAGCTTCCCGGCCGCCTCCAGAATGGTGGAGGGCTCCCGCGCGTCCGCCTGGATGTAGTCGGTCGCGCCCTCGGGCGTCGACCGCAGCAGCGCCGCGGCGTGCGCCAGCACGATCGGGTCGTTGTCGCAGTAGACGACACGGGAGTCCGGCGCCGACCGCTGGGCGATCTGGTGCAGATTGGGTTCGGTCGGTATGCCCGTGCCGACGTCCAGGAACTGGCGGATGCCGCTCTCCGCCAGACAGCGGGTCGCGCGGTGCATGAACGCCCGGTTGACCCGGGCCATCTCCCGGCCCCGCGAATCGAGGGCGAGCAGCTGCTCGGCCATCTCCTGGTCGACCGGATAGTTGTCCTTGCCGCCCAGGAACCAGTCGTACATCCGGGCGGGATGCGGCTTACTGGTGTCGATCTGGATGTGCGCGGGGTCTACTCCGGTCATGGGACGCTCCAGTTGGTAGGTCGACAACGACGGCAATGACAACGACGCGATGACAACGGGCAACGGCAATGACTGACGGCAACAGTGCTGTTCAGGTGAGGAGGAAGTCCGCCTGGCCGGACTTCGCCCCCTGGATGAAAGCGGCGATCTCGCCGGTGGAGTAAATGAGTGCGGGGCCGTCAGGGTCTGCGGACTGGCGTACGGCGACCCTGCCGTCGGCCAGCTTCATGGCCTCGATGCAGTTGCCGCCGTTGCCGCCGCTCCACGGCTTGTGCCAGCCCTCGGCGCCGAGGTCCGCGGCAGGCATGCCGTTGTATATGCGATCCATTTACAGCTCCTTGCGGAAATCCTTGAGGATCTCCTTCGTGCGTTGTGCAGTTGCGGCCTGAGCCGCCATGCGGTCCATGACTTCGAGGTGCGCGGCCACCTCGGGGCGCGCGTCAAGATAGACCGCGCCGGTCAGGTACTCGCTGTAGACCATGTCGGGCAGTTCGGGCATCGCAAAACGGAAGAGGACGAAGGGACCGTAGGTCCCCGGGTGGTGACCGCTGGAGAACTCCGCGATCTGTAGCGTGACATGCGGCAGATCGGCGGCCCGCAGCAGCCGGTCGATCTGGCCCCGCATGACGTCGCGGCCGCCCGCGTGCCGCCGCAGCACCGTCTCGTCCATCACGACCCAGAGCGTCGGGGCGTCGGGCCGGGTCAGCAGGGACTGCCGCTCCATCCGCAGCGCGACGTGCCGCTCGATGTCCTCGGGGCTGGTCTCGCCGACGGCGCCGCTCATCATGATCGCGCGCGCGTACTCCTCGGTCTGGAGCACGCCGGGCACGAAGTGCGGCTCGTACTGCCTGATGAGCGAGGCGGCGCCCTCCAGGCTGACGTACATGCTGAACCAGTCGGGCAGGATCCCGTGGAACCGCTGCCACCAGCCCGGCTGGTTGGCCTCCTCGGTGAGTTCGACGAAGGCGTCGTTCTCGGCCTCGGTGATTCCGTACGCCTTCAGCAGCAGCTGCACATAGGGGATCTTCAGCGCCACCTCGGCGGTCTCCATCCGGCGGATGGTGGCCTGGGCGACCCTGAGTACCTTGGCAGCCTGTTCGCGACTCAGGCCGGCTCGCTCGCGCAGTTCCTGCAAGCGCTTACCGAGTACGACCTGGCCAACGGTCGGGGCGGACCGCGGCTCACTCAACTGAGACCTCCACTTGGGCAGTTGTCCAGCAGTGTGCCATGCCCGCCCCATCGGTGAAACGCCACTCTGAACTTTACAAAGTGCCTCTTGCCAAGGTGTCCGTTACGGAGGACAGTAGACACGTGAACCAGTTCACGCGACTGGCGCATACCCGTGGGGGATGGTGCGGCAGTCGCGGTACCCCCACCGTGAGGATTTCGGCTGTGGCTCCAGGCACCGCGCTCATCCCCCAGCTCATCGATCAGTGTCCCGGCAGCAATGTCCGGCGGTACGCATTCGAATTACCGGCACGCACCGATTCCGTGGCCCGCGCCCGCCGCCTGACCCGGAACCGGCTCGCCTGCTGGGACTTCTCGGAGGACATCTGCGACACCGCCCTCCTGATCGTCTCGGAACTCTTCACCAACGCGGTCGTCCATACGGCAGGCGACCACATCGCCTGCGAACTGCGGGACGACCGGGGTCAGTTGCGCATAGCGATACAGGACCAGGGGCACGCGGCCGCGGGCCCGCAGCTCTGCCGTTCCCCGCAGGGGGAGCACGGCCGCGGACTGCTGCTCGTCGACGCCGTCAGCAGTGCCTGGGGCGTCCGCGAAGCGACGCACGGGCCAGGGCGGCTGGTCTGGGCGGAGCTGGAGCGCGACGCGGGGCGGCCGTGCTGAGGAACGCGCTCGCGCGCGTCCCCGCTCTCTCGACACCGCTCGGCTGCGACGCGGTGGGTGTGCCCGAACACCACGGCTTCCGGCTGCTGGCCAGACTGCCCAAGCCCGGCTGCGTCTTCGTGGACGACGACTGGTGGTGGTGGATCGTCCCCGCCGGATCGGACCACGAACTCGCCTGGCCGGACCGGGTGCGCTACGCCCCCGGCGCGTATGTGCCGACGGCCCGCCCCCGGCTGCTCCACTGGCCGCAGGACTCCCTGCCCTACACCCCGCCGATCCCGCTCTACCTCATGGTGTGCCAGCTCATGGGCGAAGTGCCGGAGTGGGCGTAGCGCCTTCCGTTCGGATCGGTCAGGGAGGGCGCCGCGGACACCCGCACCGCCCTCCCCGACCCGCACGAAAGACCCTACGGCCGGAGCGTGACCGCCCGGCCCGGCCTCAGCCGTACCGTCCGGTGCCAGTCCCCGGCCCGTACCTCGGTCGTCGTACTCACCGTGGAGCGCAGCACCGCACCGGTGACCTTCCCGGCGCGCCACTCCAGATCGACGGTGATACCGCCGCGCGCGCCGACACCCGTGATCCGGCCCGCGGCCGCCCAGGCGCCGGGCAGCGCCGGAAGCAGCTCGATCACGCCCGGTCTTGAGTAGACCAGCATCTCGATCATCGCGGTCGGGGCACCGAAGTTGGCGTCGATCTGCAGGGTGGCCCGTGACCCCAGGTCGTACATGTCGAAGAGGTTCTGCGAGGTGCCGTTACTGGTGCCGGTGGACGGAGCCATGACCGTACGGACCAACTGGTAGGCCTTCTCGGCGTCCTTGAGCCGTGCCCAGCTCGCCGCGCGCCAGGCGCAGCCCCAGCCGAAGCTCGACATACCGCGCGCCGTGAGCAGATTGCGCGCCCCGGTGACCAGCGCCGCCGGGCTGTCCTCGGGGGTGATCCGGTCGCCGGGGAAGAGGCCGATCAGCGGTGACAGGTGCCGGTGGGTGGTCTCGCCCAGGTTCTCCGGGGTCATCCACTCCTCCAGCCAGCCGGTCTCCGGGCTGACCTGAGGGAGGTAGAGGCGGGCCTGGAGCCCGGCGACAGTCTTGGCGTATCCGGCGTCCCTGGCGAGCAGGGCGGCCGCCGTGCGGTACGAGGCGAAGAGGTCCCGTACGAGTTCCTGCGCGTAGGTGATGCCCTTGGCGTCGGTCGGCCCCTGCTCGGGCGACCAGTCGCTGTCGTCGATCAGGACCTGCCGGGACGCGCCGGTGGCCGGGTCGGTGACGGTCGTGGTGATCAGCCGCGCCTCCCAGAACTCGCAGGCACCCTTGAGCAGCGGGTAGATCTTCTTCAGCTCGGTGCGGTCCTGGGTGTACTCGTAGTGCTGCCAGAGCGAGTTGCAGAGCCAGGCGTTCCCGGCCGGGTGCCACCACCAGCCCATCCCGCCATGGACGTTGGTGGAGATGGCGGTCGTCCAGCCGGCGACCTTCCCGCTGGAGTTGCGGAATCCGTTGCGCGGGTCGTTGAAGCGCTTGGCGGTGGTACGGGTCCAGGACGGCACCTGGGCGAGGCAGTAGTCCAGGAAGGCGCCGAAACAGTCGGAGAGTCCGGCCCGGTCGGCCAGCCAGTAGTTCATCTGGACGTTGATGTCCGTGTGGTAGTCGCCCATCCAGTCCGGGTCCGTACGGTCGATCCACAGGCCCTGGAGGTTGAGCGGCACACTGTCGCGCGAACCGCTGATCATCAGGTAGCGGCCGAACTGGAGGTAGGCGGCCTCCAGTTCGGGGTCCGGCGGCGCGCCGGCCGCGCCCAGCGCGGTGAGCCGGGACCAGGTGTCCATGGACCGCTGCGCGTCGGTCGACGTCCCGAGCTCGACCGTCATCCGCTCGTACAGCGGCCGGTAGTCGGCGAGATGGGTGCTGAGCAGCGCGGGGCCGCCCGCTTCCGCCGCGGCGCGCAGCCGGCCGGCCGCGATGGCGTGCGGGTCCGCGCCGGGGTTCCGGTAGCCGGTCGAGGGGTCCGGCGCGTAGTTCGTACCGCCGGCTATGACCACCAGGACTTCGGAGCACCCGGCGAAGGTGACGTCGGCGCCCTTGACGGCCACGGTGCCGGTGCGGCCGGTGACACCGGCCGCCGCCGCGTACGTCAGTCCGTTGGGGAACGCGCCCGTGAACGAGGCGGTACGGGTGGCGCCGTCCGCCGCGGCCGTCTCACCGTGCCATCCGGCGAGGGAGAGCGAGCCGGTGTAGGTGCCGCCGCCGCTCTGGGTGAGGCGGACGACGACGACCTCGTCGGGGTGGCTGGCGTACACCTCACGGCGGTAGGTCACCTGGCCCAGCCGGTAGGTGACCGTGCTGAGCCCGTTGCTGAGGTCGAGGGTCCGGCGGTAGCCGGTCACGGCGGACAGTTCATGGCCCGGGAGGTCGACCGAGGCCTTCGCGAGCAGCGTGAAGCTGCCGAAGTCGTCGGCTCCGTAAGGGAACTGACCGTCGCTCTGGAGGGTGTCGTTGAGGCCGCCGGTCCACAGGGTGGCATCGGTGAGATAGAGCACGTCGTGCGCGGGGTCGCCGGTCAGCAGGGCTCCCATGCGGCCGTTCCCGACCGGCAGCCCCTGCTGGATGATCAGGCTCTCGCTCGCGGGCGCCGGGTAACACAGCTCGGTGGCGGCCGATTCGGGTACGCGGCGGGCTCCCTGGCCTCCCCGGCGCGGCACGTCGGCGGCAGCGGTGAAGGGCCGGAGCCCACCGAGCGCGAGGCTCGCGGCGAGGGTCCCGCCGGCTGCCCCCAGAACGCTTCGACGCGACGGTGCGGGTTGTTCCGGGGCTTGGGGCATCTACCGGTCCCTTCGACGTGGTGTGCCATGACGGCACCTCAGGAAGCGACGGAAACGTACGATGTCTACGGGGGTGTGTCAATGTTCTGGGCGGTTTTCGCGCTCGGGGGAGGTTCGGCGGTGCTGTGACATCCGATGTATTGCCTGCGAGGCGTGGCGGCCCGCAGGTATGGCCCGCACGCACGGCCGGCGGCGGTCCCGTAAACGCAGAAGAACCCCAGCAGCAGCTGGGGTTCTTCTGATCCGATCTGGTGTCCGAGGGGGGACTTGAACCCCCACGCCCGATAAAGGGCACTAGCACCTCAAGCTAGCGCGTCTGCCATTCCGCCACCCGGACAAGGTGTCTGTCTCGCGGCCCCGGGCCGTTCCGACGTGGAAAACCATAGCAAACATTGGGAGGTGCTCGATCACGAGCCGGAGTCTGTGAACCGTGTATGACGACCGGTCCCGGCGCTTGGGTCCGGGGGGTGGCGCGGGCGAGGATGGGGCAGGGGACCACCAGCAGCGACAGCGGGAGGAAACAGCGTGAGCGAGCCCAGCAGGACAGACGCCGGACGGGTCGTCTCCGGTGAGGACGAGGTCGTGGACCTCTGTCGTGACCTGATCCGGATCGACACCAGCAACTACGGCGACCACTCGGGGCCGGGTGAGCGGGCCGCCGCCGAGTACGTGGCGGAGAAGCTCGCCGAGGTCGGTCTCGAACCGCAGATCTTCGAGTCCCACCCGGGGCGCGCGTCCACGGTGGCCCGGATCGAGGGCGAGGACCGGTCCAGGCCCGCGCTCCTCATCCACGGCCACACCGACGTCGTCCCGGCCAACGCCGACGACTGGACGCACCACCCCTTCGCCGGGGAGGTCGTGGACGACTGTGTCTGGGGCCGCGGCGCGGTCGACATGAAGGACATGGACGCGATGACCCTCGCGGTCGTACGGGACAGGCTGCGCAGCGGCCGCAAGCCCCCGCGCGACATCGTCCTGGCCTTCCTCGCCGACGAGGAGGCGGGCGGCACCTACGGCGCGCGCCACCTCGTCGACAACCACCCGGATCTCTTCGAGGGCGTCACGGAGGCGATCGGTGAGGTCGGCGGCTTCTCGTTCACCGTCAACGAGAATCTGCGGCTGTATCTCGTGGAGACGGCGCAGAAGGGCATGCACTGGATGCGCCTCACCGTGGACGGCACCGCCGGCCACGGCTCCATGACCAACACCGACAACGCCATCACCGAGCTCTGCGAGGCGGTGGGACGCCTCGGGCGCCACCAGTGGCCGGTGCGGGTCACCAAGACCGTGCGGTCCTTCCTCGACGAGCTGTCCGACGCGCTCGGCACCCCGCTGGACCCCGAGGACATGGAGGCGACCCTCGCCAAGCTGGGCGGCATCGCGAAGATGGTCGGCGCGACCCTGCGCAACTCGGCCGCGCCCACCATGCTCGGCGCCGGCTACAAGGTGAACGTCATCCCCGGACAGGCGACGGCCCATGTCGACGGCCGCTTCCTGCCCGGCTACGAGGAGGAGTTCCTGACCGACCTCGACAAGCTCCTCGGCCCCCGGGTCAGGCGCGAGGACGTGCACGGCGACAAGGCGCTGGAGACGGGCTTCGACGGGGACCTGGTCGACGCCATGCAGGTGGCGCTGAAGGCCGAGGACCCGATTGCGCGGGCGGTGCCGTACATGCTGTCGGGCGGTACGGACGCCAAGTCCTTCGACGACCTGGGCATCCGCTGCTTCGGCTTCGCGCCGCTGAAGCTGCCGCCCGAGCTGGACTTCGCCGGAATGTTCCACGGGGTCGACGAGCGGGTGCCGGTCGACGGTCTGAAGTTCGGTGTACGGGTACTCGACCGCTTCCTGGACAAGTGCTGAACCGACTTTCCAACTAATCGGCTGTACGTGCGTATGCGACCGGAAAGAGTGAATGGGGCGATTGGTTCGTAGCCCCGCAGGGTTCTCCTCGTTACAGGTGGTGCGGTCCGCAGTCTGGACCGTATTTGCCGACTAGGAGGAACTAATGATCAAGAAGGTCGTCGCCGCTGCGGCAGTCACCGGTGGTCTCGTGCTCGCGGGTGCGGGCATGGCCGTCGCCGACTCGGGCGCTCAGGGTGCCGCTGTGCACTCTCCCGGCGTGATCTCGGGCAACGTTGTTCAGGTGCCCGTTCACATCCCGGTGAACGTGTGCGGCAACACGGTCTCTGTGATCGGGCTGCTCAACCCCGCCTTCGGCAACACCTGCGCCAACGTCTGACGTTGTGCCCCCGACCCGCGAGGGTCGGAGCCCCGCCGGCCCCGGAGCGCGCGCCATGCGCTCCGGGGCCGGAGGGGCATTCGGCCCAAGGGCGACGATGTCCGCGGGCATTTCCGGAAGGTAGAAGGCAGGAAACGAACCTATGCGCCAGGTCACGAAGAAAGGCCTGATCACCGTTGCGGCCGCGGGTGGAGTGCTCGCCCTGAGCGGTGGCTACGCGTACGCGGACTCGTCGGCTGACGGAACCGCAGCGAATTCGCCCGGAGTGCTCTCCGGCAATTCGATCCAGGCGCCGGTGCACGTGCCGGTGAACGTCTGCGGCAACACCGTCGACGTGGTCGGACTGCTCAACCCCGCATTCGGCAACAGGTGCAGCAACGGGCCGTCCGGCTCCGGAACGTCCCACACCGGGGGCGGGCACCAGGGGCAGGGCAGCGGCCACCACCGCGCCCCCGGCAACAACGGCGGCAGCCACAACAGCGGCACCGGCAGCCACAGCGGTGGCGGAGCGACGGCACAGGGCGACACGAGTGGTTCGCCCGGCGTTCTCTCCGGCAACAACGTCAAGCTTCCGCTCGACGTGCCCGTGAACGCCTGCGGCAACAGCGTCGATGTCGTCGGCCTGCTCAACCCGGTCTTCGGCAACAACTGCGCCAACGACGAGAGCGTCCCGCCGCCGGTCCACGTCCCGCACCACCCGGTCCACCCCGGTCAGCCGGGTCATCCGGAGCACCCGGGAACGCCGCGCGGTCACACGCCGAGCACCCCGCCGAAGCCCGCGGCGCCGCACGCCCCGGTCGCGCAGACCGTTTCGGTGCCCTCGGGCACCGAGCAGCTCGCGCACACCGGTACTGCCCCGCTCGGGCTGATCATTCCGGCGAGTGCCGGGATGGTGCTCGGGGGGATCATCCTGTACAGGCGGTCCCGGGCAGCCGCGTGACGGGCTGCTGAGCCCCACGCGTACGCATGGAAGGGAGCGGGTTCCGCAGTCGCGGGACCCGCTCCCTCTTCACCATGTGGCGCGCACTTGGCGAATGATGCGCCGGCGCAGCCGCACCCTGCGGCTGCCGTCCCGGTGCAGACTCAGTCGGTCCAACTCCCAGTGTCCGTACTCGGCATGGTCGGTGAGCAGGCGTGTCGCATCCTTGCGGGAGACCCCGCGCGGTACGTACACGTCGACAAATTCGTATTCCGGCATCGCATCTATTGTGCGGGCAGAGGCCCGGTACGGATAGCGTCTGCCCTATGTCTGATGCTGCGCAGCCCACGGCTGCCGAGGTACGCGCCGCCGCCGAGGCGGTCAAAGCCGCGCTGGACCGTCACCTCGACGCGGTCGAAGCCCGTACGGGAGAGGACGACCCGGCCGTTTACGACGCGTTCAACGCGCTCGCCGCGGCCGCCGAGGCGTACGACGAGAGGCTCTACGACCGGTACGACGAGGTCACTCCCTTCGAGATTCCCGCTGCGGACGACGCACTGCCGCCGTATGCGGGCCCCGACGATCCGCACGCGCTCACGGTGCTGATCCGCCGCGACTACGCGGTGGCCCAGCCGCAGCGGCTGCTCGGGCAGGCGCAGCGCATCGTGGACCTCGACCCGGAGGCGGACGGCGGACCGGGCGCGGGGGCTGTCGTCGGCAACAGCGTGCACGCCGCTCTGGGGGTGCTGTTCGGTGAGTACGAACCGGACGAGATCGCCTCGCGGCACAAGGAGTTCGGCCTTGAGGAGGGCGACTCCACGCTCTGGGTCTCGGCGGCGGACGACCTGCCCGAGCCGGGGGAGTGGCTGAGCACTCCGTTCGACCAGGCGGACCCGCAGCAGATCGTGTGCCGGTTCGACGTCAGTTCCGTCTTCGACGACGAGGAACTGCTCGATGGCGATGACGACGACGATGAGGATGACGGCGCCGACGACGACGCCGATGCGTCCTCCGCGCAAGGGGACCCGGAGGGCGAGAGGGTCTGATCCGGGCGTAGGACGTCCGGTATCCGGTACGGCGGCGGCCGGGGCAACTGCCCCGGCCGCCGCCCGTACAGGACCTAGACCGCGGCCGGCCGCAGCAGGGTGCGCAGCCGGGTGGTGCGGGGCCGGGCGGGGACTTCGGCCACCGCGTGCGGCAGTGCCTGGTCGACTCCGTGCACCACCGAGAGATGCCGTTCGCCGCGGCCGAACGCGGTGTAGACCCACGGCCGGCTCAGCCCGCTCGCCGCGTCGCCGGGCAGCACCACGACCACCGCGGGCCACCGCAGCCCGGCTGCCTGGTGCGCGGTGAGTGCCCAGCCGTGCCGTACCGATGCCTCCACCCGGTCCTTCGGTACGACGACGGGCGTGCCGGCGCAGTCCAGGTGCAGGCCGTCGCCGTCGGCCGAGACCACCGTGCCGGGCAGGGTCCTGCCGGGCGCCGGGGTGTAGGCGGCCCGGTCACCGGGATCGAAACCGCCGAAGCGGCCGGGGCCGGGGTTGAGACGTTCCTTCAGGGCCGCGTTGAGCGCGCGGGTACCGGCGGGGCCGCCGTGGCCCGGGGTGATGACCTGGGTGTCGGACACCGGCACGCCGATGGCCCGGGGTACGGAGTCGGCGACGAGCTGCACGGTGCGGTGCACCGCCTCACCGGCGTTTTGGACGGGGACGATCACGACTTCCTTGCCGGGCGCCGCCACCTGGTTCAGCTCGCCGATCCCGATTCCCGAGACCAGCTCGCCGATGGGGCCCGGATCGGGGGTGCGGGAGGCCAGCTGCGGGCAGGCGCGCGCCGCGAGGACATCGGTGAACACCTGCCCGGCACCGGCGGAACCGAGCACCCCGGGATCCCCGCTGAGGACCAGGCGGCTGCCGTCGGCCAGCGACTCGACCAGTACGGCCGCGCTCTCGACATCCAGCTGGGGGGCGTCCACGACGGCCAGCAGATCGAGCGCCAGAGCGCCCTCGCCGTCCCGTCCCGGCCCCTCCGAACCGGTCAGCAGCCCGGAGACGGTGACGGCCGCCGCCGGATCGTCCAGTGCGGCGGCCAGCCGCCGCCTACCGTCGGGGGTGTGCGCGGCCGCGTACGCCTGCAGGCCCAGCGCGCGCGCCGCCGTGACCACTGCGGCCGGTTCGCTGCGGGCGGCCTCGCCGCCGGTGTGGGCGACCAGGCCGTTCCGTGCGACCGTCCGGATCAGTTCGGCGGCCGACGGGGACGGGGCGTCCGCTGCGGCCTGTTCCCAGTCGGCCTGTTCGCCGCCGGGGGCGAGGGCGGACGCGTTCACCAGCCGGGCGAGGCCGTCCGCCAGGCTCTCCTCCGCGAGTGCGTACCGGTCGAGACCCAGCAGGACCCGCACGGGCTGCGGCGCCGCTTCGTCCTCGCTCCCTGAGCCGACGTCGTCGTGCCCGTCGTGCCCGGCCTCCTGCGCGGCGGGTGCCCCTGGGGCGGTGTCCAGCGCGTCCTGGAAGACCAGCACCGCGCCGTCCGCGACAGCGCTCTGCAGCGCCTCGTCGGGGTCCGGCACGGACCGCTCGGCGAGCGCCGCGCGGACCGCGTCCGACTCCAGCGCGGTGTGCCCCTGGAGCGCGGCCCGCTCAAGGAGCCAGCCCACCAGAGCGGCGGCCCGCCGCTCGTCGCCGGGTCCGGCCTCCGGGCCGAGCAGCGCACGGGCGAAGCCGTCCGCCTGTTCCGGCCGTACCCCGGGAACCGACAGCAACTGCCAGGGGTCCTCGCGCAGGGCGTCGGCAGCCTGGTCGCCGAGCGTCTCGGCGGCCCGTACGGCCAGGGACTCGGGGGCGCCGCCGGCGGCCAGGACGGCCCGCACGGACGACACGCTCTCGGGCGCCGCACCGGTGGGCGCGGCGGCCGGACGCACCGCGGGGCGTGGCTCGGCCTGCGGGGCAGGCGCGGGGCGGCGCGGCTCGGGTGCCGGGGGAGGGAAGTGCGCGGAGGGCTTCTCGCCGCCCTCCACCGCCCGGACCGCGGCCAGCAGGTCGGCGGCCCGGCCGCTCAGCTTCATGCCGGCCTCGATGGGCCCGTCCTTCGCGGCTTTGCGCTGCTCGATTCTGGCCCGCAGCTCGCGCTGGGCCGCCAGTTCGGCTTCGGCCTCCGACAGGGCGGGTGCCTCGGCCGTCCCGGCGCCCTCCGCCGTTTCCGCCTCGGACGTCTCCTCGGCCGTCCCCGCGCCGTCCGTGGCTCCGGTTTCCGAGGCCCCGGCCGCCGTGGCCCCGCCGTCCCCGCCGTCCCCGTCGGCACTCCCGCCGTCGCTCCCGTCGCTCCCGCCGGGGGGCCTGGACACGCTCCCCGGAGCTGCTTCCGGCCCGGTACCCGTACCGGTCTCAGCAGCACTCCCGGTGTCGGGCGCCGTTTCCGATTCCGGTTCCGTCTCCGGTGCGGCTTCGGCGCCGGGAGCGGCCTCGGCCTCGGTGCTGGCCTCGGTGTCGAGGCGATCCGTACTCACAGCTCGGTCCAGTCCTGGTCGGGATAACGGTGAACGGGCTCCGACACATCGTCGAGCGCCCGGCAGATCTCGTCAGGAAGACTAAGCGTCTCCACTGACAATGCCGCCGCGAGCTGCTGCGCGTTGCGCGCGCCGATGATCGGGGCGACCACCCCGGGCCGGTCGCGGACCCAGGCCAGCGCGACCTCCAGCGGCGTGGTCGCGAGCCCGTCGGCCGCCGTGGCGACCGCGTCGACGATCCTGCTCGCGGCGTCGTCCAGATAGGGCGCGACGAAGGGCGCCAGCTGCTCCGACGCCCCGCGCGAGTCCACCGGAGTCCCATGGCGGTACTTGCCGGTGAGCACCCCGCGACCCAGCGGCGACGACGGCAGCAGCCCCACCCCCAGGTCCACCGCGGCCGGCAGCACCTCCCGCTCCACCCCGCGCTGGAGCAGCGAGTACTCCATCTGCGTACTGGCGATGCGGGTCCTGACGCCCGGCGCCGCCAGCTGCCAGGTGGCGGCCTTGGCCAACTGCCAGCCGGAGAAGTTGGACAGCCCCGCGTACCGCGCCCGACCGCTGGAGACCGCGATGTCCAGTGCCTGGAGCGTCTCGTCCAGCGGGGTCTCCGGGTCGAAGGCGTGCACCTGCCACAGATCCACGTAGTCGGTCCCCAGCCGCTCCAGTGAGGCGTCGAGCGCCGCCAGCAGATGCCCGCGCGAGCCGTCGAACCGGCGGTAGGGGTCGGGCACGCTGCCCGCTTTGGTGGCGATGACGAGATCGCGGCGGGGTATCAGCCGTTCGCAGAGCTGCCCGAGCAGATACTCGGCTTCTCCGTCGCCGTACACATCGGCCGTGTCGACGAGTGTGCCGCCGGCCTCCCAGAACGCCTTCAACAGGTCGGCGGCGTCGTGCTCGTCGGTGCTCCGCCCCCAGGTGAGGGTGCCGAGCCCGATCCGGGATACGCGCAGGCCCGTGCGGCCGAGATGCCTCTGCTCCATGGGCGCTGAGAGTACTGGCCACAGGGCCGCCCGGTGCAGGCCTGTGGACAACCACCCCCTGGACCACCCCCTGACGGATCTTGCCCCCGCGCGCTAGAGTCCCCGGAACAGGGACGTTACTCAGCAGTAAGGGAGCGGTCATGCGGCTCGGAATCAACCTCGGCTACTGGGGTGCCGGGATGGACGGCGACAACCTCGCCGTGGCTCAGGAGGCCGACCGGCTCGGCTACGACGTCTGCTGGGCGGCCGAGGCGTACGGCTCGGACGGGCCGACCGTGCTCTCCTGGGTCGCCGCCAGGACCGAGCGGATCGACGTGGGCTCCGCGATCTTCCAGATCCCCGCCAGGGCGCCCGCGATGACCGCGATGACCGCGGCCACCCTCGACTCGCTCTCCGGCGGCCGTTTCCGGCTCGGCCTCGGCGTCTCGGGGCCGCAGGTCTCCGAGGGCTGGTACGGCGTCAAGTTCGACAAACCGCTCTCGCGCACCCGTGAGTACGTGGAGATCGTCCGCAAGGCGATGTCGCGCGAGCGCCTGTCGTACGAGGGCGAGCACTGGACGCTGCCGCTGCCCGGCGGCCCCGGAAAGCCCATCAAGCTCACCGTCCACCCGCAGCGCGAGCACATCCCGCTCTACATCGCGGCGATCGGCCCCAAGAACCTGGAGCAGACCGGTGAGATCGCCGACGGCGCCCTGCTGATCTTCCCCTCGGCCGAGCACCTGGAGTCCACCGCGATCAGCCCGTTGCGCGCGGGCCGGGAGAAGGCCGGGCTCACGATGGAGGGCTTCGACGTCTGCCCGACCCTGCCGCTCGCGGTGGGCGACGACGTGCCCGCGCTGGCCGACACGTTCCGCCCGTACACCGCCCTGTACGTGGGCGGTATGGGCAGCCGCAAGCAGAACTTCTACAACAGGCTCGCGCAGCGCATGGGTTACGAGAAGGAGGCCGCCGAGATCCAGGAGAAGTACCTGGGCGGCGACCGGGACGGCGCGGCCGCCGCCGTACCGCACGAGCTGATCGACCGGACGACGCTGCTCGGGTCCGTGGAGCGGATCGCCGACCGGATGCAGGCCTACGCCGCGGCCGGGGTCACCACGCTGACGCTGGCCCCCGCCGGGTTCACGCTCGACGAGCGGGTGGCCGGGCTGCGGGCCGGTACGGAGGCGCTGGAGCGGGCCGGGCTCGCGTAGCCGGGCCACACAGCTCCCGGGAAGCCGGGAGAGGTCTGCGGCCGTGGTGGGGGCTCGGGGGTCTTCCCCGCCACGGCCGTCGTGCTGAACAACGCCTCAGGGGCCCCTCGGTTACGCCCCTGGGCCGCGGGTGGGCGTACCGCCTTTCGGCCCAACCGGTCAGGGGCACACATTGCCGGTCAACCGATATCGCATTTGACTCATACCGTCAGATATCGGCATGGAGGTGGCAGTGATGCTTTCGGCGCGGAGCATTTTCCAGGAGATCGTCGACAGCGACGACGCCTTCCGGCTGTTCTGCTCCATCGCGGCCGGCGGGGAGTCCCAGGGCGGCTGGGAGAACGGCCGGATCTCCGCGCTCGCCCCCGAGAGCATGAGCGCCCTCGCCCCGAAGATCGCCCGGCACGGTGCCGACGAGGACAAGCACGGCCGGATCTTCCGCGCCCTGCTCAAGAAGCGCGGGCTCGACCCCGTGGAGATCCCCGCGGAGACCGACTACACGATGCTGCTCGAACGCCGGGGCATCGGCCTGAGCCACCGCAGGCTGCGCGGCACCGAGCGGCTGACCGAACGGGAGATCGTCGTCTACCTCGCGCACAGCAGGGTCACCGAACAGCGCGCTTCCGAGCAGATGAACACCCTGGTGCGGTACCTCGGCGACCAGCCCGACATCGGCCGGGCCGTGCGCATGATCTGCCGGGACGAGGACAACCACCTCGCCTACTGCCACGAGGAACTGCTGCGCCTGGCCGCGCAGGGCCACGCCCGCACCATCCACTCCGTCCTGCGGGAGAGCGCGCTGGAGGAGATCCGCGTCTACCGGGAGGTGGGTCTCGCGGTGATGGAGCGGATGGGCGCCATCCTCGGCTGGCCGAGGGCCAAGTCGGCGGTGCTGGCCGCGGGCGTTAAGGGGCTGTACGGGTACGAGCGGGCGGGCGGCTGGCGCCGGTCGGTGAGCCTGGCCATGCCCGAGCGGCGCGACGCGCTCGGCGGGCCGGCCGCACCCCACACGGCGGAGTTCGCCTGAACCCGTACCCGCCCCCGTGCGGCGGCCGCCGGGCCCGCCGGGCAAGCGGCCCCCGGCCGTCCCGTCTCAGAGCCAGCCGCGCCGTTTGAACTGCCGGTGCAGGGCGAAGACGACCGCGGCCATCAGCGCGATCACCGCCGGATAGGCCCAGGTCCACTTCAGTTCCGGCATGTGCTGGAAGTTCATGCCGTAGATACCGGCGACCATGGTCGGCACCGCAGCCATCGCCGCCCAGGCCGAGATCTTGCGCATGTCGTCGTTCTGCCGGACGCCCATCTGCGCCAGATGCGCGGAGAGGATGTCGGACAGCAGCCGGTCCAGCCCCTCCACCTGCTCGTTGGCGCGGGTCAGATGGTCGCCCACATCCCGGAAGAACGGCTGCGAGTGTTCGTGCACGAACGGCACCCCGGCCCCCGCCAGCCGGGTCATGGGGGCCGCCAGCGGCCCGCTGGCACGGCGGAATTCGAGCACCTGCCGCTTGAAGGTGTAGATCCGCGACGCGATGTTCTTCGAATCGCCGCCGTTGGGGGCGAAGACCTCGGCCTCCAGCTCCTCCAGGTCGGTCTGGAGCTCCGCGGCCACGTCGATGTAGTGGTCGACGACGGTGTCGCTCACCGCGTACATGATGGCCGTGGGGCCGTGCTTGAGCACCTCGTGCTCCTGCTCAAGGCGTTTGCGCACGGCGGCGAGCGGGGCACCCGCACCGTGCCGCACCGTCACCACGAACGAGTCGCCGAGGAAGAGCATCAGCTCGTCGGTGGTCACGGTGTCGCTGTCGGCGTCGTACATCACCGGCTTCAGCACCATGAAGAGCGTCTCGTCGTAGACCTCCAGCTTGGGCCGCTGGTGGGCCCGCAGGGCATCCTCCACCGCCAGCTGGTGCAGCTTGAACTCGCTGCTGACCAGGTCGAATTCCTCCTGCGTCGGCTCGTGCAGCCCGACCCAGAGAAAGGCGTTCCCGTCCGCGCGTGCTTCGGCGAGGGCGTCGGAGAGGTCCGGCGGCCCCTCTATGCGGCGTCCGTCCCGGTAGATGGCGCAATCGACAATCACGGCGCGCATTCTTCCCTGACCGGGCCGCCCGTGCACGCCCGGGGGGCCGCATCCGGGCCGCACCGGGCGCCGCAGGCCGCCCGGCGGGCCCCGTGGTCCACCGTCCGGATCGGGCCGGACCCGGTGGGCCCGGCCCGATCCGGACGGAAGGCCCTAGGCTGGCCGCCATGGCCACGCTGATTCTTGTACGGCACGGACGCTCCACCGCCAACACCTCCGGAGTGCTCGCGGGCCGGACGCCGGGCGTCTCCCTCGACGAGCGGGGTGTCGCCCAGGCGGCCGGGCTGCCGGACCGGCTGGCCGGGCTGCCGCTCGCCGCCGTCGTCACCAGCCCGCTGCAGCGCTGCCGCGAGACCGTCGCGCCGCTGCTGGCCGCCAGGCCGGAGCTGACGCTGCACACCGAGGACCGCATCAGCGAGTGCGACTACGGCGACTGGTCGGGGCGCAAACTCGCCGAACTCGGCGACGAACCGCTGATGAGGACCGTGCAGCAGCACCCGTCGGCCGCAGCGTTCCCCGGCGGCGAGTCGATGCGCGCGATGCAGGCGCGGGCCGTCGACGCCGTCCGGGACTGGAACGCCCGGATCGACGCCGATCACGGCGAGGACGCGGTGTACGCGATGTGTTCGCACGGCGACATCATCAAGTCGGTGATCGCCGATGCACTCGGTATGCACCTCGACCTCTTCCAGCGGATCCACGTCGACCCGTGTTCCCTCACGGCCATCCGCTACACCGCGGTGCGGCCCTTCGTCCTGCGGCTCGGCGACACCGGGGAGTTCGGCTCGCTGGCGCCGCGCGAGAGCGCCCCGGGATCGGACGCGGCTGTCGGTGGTGGCGCGGGCGCGCCGTGATCGCTCCGCGCAGTAGGGTGGGCGGGCCGTAAACCGGACCACCCCGCAGCCGAACCCCCATGGAGATCAGGACGTGTCCCGTCAGGTGTACTTCTACGACCCGCCGGACCGCTTCGTTGCCGGTACGGTCGGGCTGCCTGGGCGCCGTACGTTCTTCCTTCAGGCGTCGTCCGGGCCCCGCACCACCAGCGTCGCGCTGGAGAAGACCCAGGTGGCAGCGCTCGCCGAGCGTATCGACGAACTGCTCGACGAAGTGGTGCGCAGGACCGGGGGCAACTCCCCGGTGCCCGCGGTCGCCCCGTCCGACGCCGGGGACACCGCCCCGCTGGACGCCCCGGTCGAGGAGGAGTTCCGCGTCGGCACGATGGCGCTGGCCTGGGACGGCGACGAACAGCGCATGATCATCGAGGCTCAGGCCCTCGTCGAGCTGGACGCGGACACCGACGAAGACCTCGCGGAAGCCGAGGAACGGCTCCTCCAGGACGACGAGAACGGCCCGCCGATGCTCCGCGTGCGGCTGACCGGCGCGCAGGCCAGGGCCTTCGCCAAGCGCGCGCTCGACGTCGTGAACGCGGGACGGCCGCCGTGCCCCCTGTGCAGCCTGCCGCTCGACCCGGAGGGACACGTATGCCCGCGCCAGAACGGATACCGCAGGGGGGCGTGACGGCCACCCGGCTCCTCCTGGAGGGGGAGCTGACGGTACGCGGACGGGTGCGCGAGGCATCCAACGCGGTGCTCTACTGCTCGGTCGCGTACGAGGGCCGGGAAGCGGCCTGTGTGTACAAACCGGTGGCCGGTGAACGGCCGCTGTGGGACTTCCCCGACGGGACGCTCGCCCAGCGCGAGGTGGCGGCGTACGAGGTCTCCGAGGCGACGGGGTGGGGATTCGTCCCGCCGACGGTGCTGCGTGACGGGCCGTACGGCGAGGGCATGTGCCAGCTGTGGATCGAGTCCGCCGCCGAGCCGTCGCTGCTGGGTCTCGTCGAGGAGGACGAGCCCGCCGAGGGCTGGAAGGCCATCGGCTTCGCCGAAGTGGGCGAGGGCAGGACGGCGCTGCTGGTGCACGCGGACGACGAGCGGCTGCGGCGGCTCTCGGTGCTCGACGCGGTGATCAACAACGGCGACCGCAAGGGCGGTCATCTGCTGCCGACCGACGAGGGGCGGCTCTACGGCATCGACCACGGAGTCACCTTCAACGCCGACGGCAAACTGCGGACGCTGCTGTGGGGCTGGGCGGGCGAGCCGCTGACGCCCGAGACGGCCGGGGTACTGGACAAGCTCGCGGTGGAGCTGGCGCCCGGTACCGGGCTCGCGGAGCGGCTGGCGGGGCTCATCACCGGGACGGAGCTGGAAGCGCTGCGAGGGCGCGTGGGGGCGCTCCGGGAGGCCGGCCTGCACCCCGTACCCAGCGGTGACTGGCCGGCGATCCCCTGGCCGCCTGTGTAGGGCGTACGGTTCCGGCCCCGGCACCGCGTCACGCAGCTCCGGATCACGCGGGCCTGTATCACGTACGCACCCCACTCGCGCAAGGGTGCCGATTCGGCCAACGTCGGCACTCCGGTTCGTTGTCGGAACTGACGTCCGGTTACGCTCGTGTACATGTATGCCTGGCCCGCTTCTGAGGTTCCCGCCCTGCCCGGCAAGGGCGCCGACCTCCAGATCCACTCCACCGCGACCGGCGGACGAGTAACCCTCGACCCCGGCCCCGTCGCCCGCATCTACGTCTGCGGCATCACGCCGTACGACGCGACGCACATCGGTCATGCGGCGACCTACAACGCGTTCGACCTCGTTCAGCGCGTGTGGCTCGACACCAAGCGGCAGGTCCACTACGTCCAGAACGTGACCGACGTGGACGATCCGCTGCTGGAGCGGGCCGTACGCGACGGCGAGGACTGGACCGAGCTCGCGGAGCGCGAGACGGCACTCTTCCGCGAGGACATGACCGCGCTGCGGATGCTCCCGCCGCAGCACTTCATCGGAGCGGTCGAGGCCATACCCGGCATCGTGCCGCTCGTCGAGCGGCTGCGTGACTGCGGGGCAGCCTACGAACTCGAAGGCGACATCTACTTCTCCGTGGAGAGCGACCCGCACTTCGGTGAGGTGTCGAACCTGGACGCGGAGGCGATGCGGCTGCTCTCGGCCGAGCGCGGCGGCGACCCCGAGCGGCCCGGCAAGAAGAACCCGCTGGACCCGATGCTCTGGCTGGGTGCCCGTGAGGGCGAGCCGAGCTGGGACGGCGCCTCCCTGGGCCCCGGCAGGCCCGGCTGGCACATCGAGTGCGTGGCCATCGCCCTCGACCACCTCGGGATGGGCTTCGACGTCCAGGGCGGCGGTTCCGACCTCGCCTTCCCGCACCACGAGATGGGCGCTTCGCACGCTCAGGTGCTGACCGGCGAGCACCCGTTCGCCCAGGCCTATGTGCACGCCGGCATGGTCGGTCTGGGCGGCGAGAAGATGTCCAAGTCCAAGGGCAATCTGGTCTTCGTGTCGAAGCTGCGCCACGAAGGCGTGGACCCGGCCGCGATCCGGCTCGCCCTGCTGGCCCACCACTACCGCTCGGACTGGGAGTGGACGGACCAGACCCTCCAGGACGCCGTGGAGCGGCTCGGCCGCTGGCGCGCCGCTGTCTCCCGGCCCGACGGACCGTCCGCCGACGCCCTGATCGAGGAGATCAGGCAGGCGCTCGCCGACGACCTCGACGCGCCCGCCGCGCTGCGCGCCGTGGACCGCTGGGCGGCTCTTCAGCAGTCCGGCGGCGGTACTGACGAGGGTGCGCCTGGCCTGGTGTCGCGCGCCGCCGACGCCCTGCTCGGAGTGGCCCTGTAAGGACGCCCCGCTCTTTCCCCGTCGCCCCCGGACTCCACAGGAGCCCGGGGGCGATTCCGTTCCGCAGGACCGGGATTACGGTCTGCCCCCGGAGGGGCCGCCGCCCTCATCAGTCCTCGGAGGAGTCCTCCGGGCCGTTCTCGTCGTCCGTCGGCTTGTTGCTCCCCGGGTCGGGCCGCTGCGGCTTCGGGGGCCGGGAGCGGTTGCCGGGGCCGGAGCTGTCCCGCCGGTAGTTGCTGCCCTCGCCGCCGTCCGTGGCGTGTCCGCCGCCGGCCTGGCCCGGTCCTGGACCGCCGTCACGGCGGCGCAGATACCGCTCGAACTCCCGGGCGATGGCCTCGCCGGACGCCTCGGGGAGCTCCGCGGTGTCGCGTGCCTCCTCCAGCGTCTGGACGTACTCCGCCACCTCGCTGTCCTCCGCGGCCAGTTGGTCCACGCCGACCTGCCAGGCCCGTGCGTCCTCGGGCAGTTCGCCCAGCGGGATCCGCAGGTCGATCAGGTCTTCCAGCCGGTTCAGCAGAGCGAGCGTCGCCTTCGGGTTGGGCGGCTGCGACACGTAGTGCGGAACGGCGGCCCAGAGGCTCACCGCGGGCACACCGGCGTGGGTGCACGCCTCCTGGAGGATGCCGACGATGCCGGTCGGACCCTCGTACCGCGTCTCCTCCAGGTCCATCGTCCTGGCCAGATCCGCGTCCGACGTGACTCCGCTGACCGGCACCGGCCTGGTGTGCGGGGTGTCGCCGAGCAGCGCGCCCAGGATCACCACCATCTCGACGCCCAGTTCATGGGCGAAGCCCAGGATCTCGTTGCAGAACGAGCGCCAGCGCATGGACGGTTCGATCCCCCGGACCAGCACCAGGTCGCGCGGCTTGTCGCCGGTCACCCGGATCACGGAGAGCCGGGTCGTCGGCCAAGTGACCTTGCGTACCCCGCCGTCCAGCCACACCGTGGGCCGGTTGACCTGGAAGTCGTAGTAGTCCTCGGCGTCGAGCGCCGCGAACACCTCGCCCTTCCACTCCCGGTCCAGATGGGCGACCGCGGTGGAGGCTGCGTCGCCGGCGTCGTTCCAGCCCTCGAACGCGGCCACCATGACCGGGTCGATCAGCTCGGGAACCCCCTCGAGCTCGATCACCCAGTGCCTCCCTCCGAAGTTCTTCTCTTACGGACCAACCTTACGGCTTCCCGGGTGCCCGGACGCAGCCCTTGCGCACGCCCCCGTACAACCCGGCGTACGTCCCGGCGTGCACCGGGTTGTACGTCCCGGCAACTGGACGAGCCGTTCCGGCAGTCTGCCCATATCGAACCGATTCATCCGAGCTGTACCGGTCAAATTTCGTCCCACCTCTGGACGCTGCGGCATGTACGGGGCTATACATCGGATGACAAATTAAAGGTCCGATGTTCTTAACGGTTCTTACCAACGTTCTTACCAAGGGAGTGTGGATGAGTCCGACCGTCACGGGGTTCGAGGTCCACGACATCCGATTCCCCACCTCGGAACAGCTCGACGGCTCGGACGCCATGAACCCGGACCCCGACTACTCGGCGGCCTATGTGGTGCTCAGCACCGATCTGCCGGGCGGTGTCGCGGGACATGGCTTCTGTTTCACCATCGGGCGCGGCAACGACGTCATCGCCGCCGCCATCGAAGCGCTGCGGCCCTACGTGGAGGGGCGGCCCGCGCCGCTCACCGCCGCCGGGCTCGCGGAGCTGCACCACGATCTCACCCACGACTCGCAGCTGCGCTGGCTCGGCCCCGAGAAGGGGGTGATGCACATGGCGGCGGGCGCGGTCATCAACGCCGCCTGGGACCTGGCGGCCACCGTCGCCGGCAAGCCGGTCTGGGAGTTCCTGGCCGGGATGACACCGGAGGAGCTCGTCTCGCTGGTCGACTTCCGCTATCTGACCGACGCCCTCACCCCCGACGAGGCCCTCGCCATCCTGCGCGCCGCCGAACCCGGCCGCGCCGAACGGGCCGCCCTGCTGTGCGCCGACGGCTACCCCGCGTACACCACGTCGCCCGGCTGGCTCGGGTACTCCGACGAGAAGCTGGTGCGGCTCGCCCAGGAGGCGGTCGACGCCGGCTTCGGACAGATCAAGCTGAAGGTCGGCGCCGACCTGGACGACGACGTCCGCAGGATGAAGCTGGCCCGCGCGGCCGTCGGCCCCGGCATCCGGGTCGCCGTGGACGCCAACCAGCGCTGGGACGTCGCGGACGCGCTGCGGTGGATGGACGCGCTCGCGCCGTACGACCCGCACTGGATCGAGGAGCCGACCAGCCCCGACGACATCCTGGGCCACGCGGCGGTCAGATCCGGGCAGCCCGTGAAGGTCGCCACCGGTGAGCACGTCGCCAACCGGGTCGTCTTCAAGCAGCTGCTCCAGGCCGGCGCCGTCGACTTCGTACAGATCGACGCGGCCCGGGTCGCCGGAGTCAACGAGAACCTCGCGATCCTGCTGCTCGCGGCCAAGTTCGGCGTCCCGGTCTGCCCGCACGCGGGCGGCGTCGGACTGTGCGAGCTGGTCCAGCACCTGGCGATGTTCGACTTCGTCGCCGTGTCGGGCAGCCAGGACGACCGCGTCATCGAGTACGTGGACCATCTGCACGAACACTTCACCGACCCCGCGGTGATCGAGGGCGGACGCTATCTGGCGCCCCGCGCCCCGGGCTTCTCCGCCCGTATGCACCCCGCTTCCCTCGCCGCACACCGCTACCCCGACGGGCCCGTCTGGCAGGCCCGCCGCACCACCGAGGAGGTCAACTCGTGACCACTGCACGCGACTTCGAAGGGCTCGGCGCCCTGGTCACCGGCGGAGCTTCCGGCATCGGAGCCGCCATCGCCACCGAGCTGCTCGCCCGGGGCGCCCGGGTCGCCGTACTCGACCGCGAGACCGAGGGAGCGCCGGACGGCACCCTCGCGCTCAAGGCGGACGTCACCGACGACGGCGCGGTACGGGAGGCGGTCGACGCCGCGGCGGCCGAGTTCGGCGCACTGCACACGGTGGTGTCCAACGCGGGCATCGGCGCCGTCGGCACGGTCGCCGACAACCCCGACGACGAGTGGCAGCGGGTCCTGGACATCAACGTCCTCGGTATGGTCCGCACCGCCCGCCACGCGCTGCCGCACCTGCGCCGTTCGGCCGCCGAGCGGCCCGGCTGCGTCTCCGTCACCCACACCTGCTCGATCGCCGCGACCGCCGGCCTGCCGCAGCGCGCCCTCTACAGCGCCAGCAAGGGCGCGGTCCTCTCGCTGACCCTGGCCATGGCGGCCGACCACGTACGGGAGGGCATCCGGGTCAACTGCGTCAACCCCGGTACCGCGGACACCCCGTGGGTCGGGCGGCTGCTCGGCCAGGCCGACGACCCGGCCGCCGAGCGCGCGGCGCTCAACGCCCGCCAGCCCACCGGCCGGCTGGTCACCGCCGAAGAGGTGGCGGCGGCCGTCCTCTACCTCGCGAGCCCCGCGGCGGCGGCCGTCACCGGGACGGCACTCGCGGTCGACGGCGGAATGCAGGGACTGCGCCTGCGCCCCGCCGCCGACTGAGCAGAAGCGAACGCACTGAACACACGCACTGAACACACGCACTGTGCACACCGGGCCGCACGGCCGACAGAGCATCAAGCGCCACTATCAAGGACGGGACACCAATGAGAGTGCGTACAACGAGTGCGGCGGCCTGCGCCGTACTGCTGGCCGTGACCGCCCTCGCGGGCTGCAACCGCGACTCCGGCAGCGGTTCGGAGGACAAGAAGGTCGGCATCGATCTGCCGCGCAGCGACAGCGACTTCTGGAACTCCTACCAGCAGTACATCAAGAAGGGCGTCGCGGCCGGTGAGGTCAAGGCGCTCCCGCTGACCAACTCGCAGAACGACATCGGCAAGCTCGTCGCCAACGTCCAGACGTTCAGCGACCAGGGCGCCAAGGCCGTCGTGATGGCGCCGCAGGACACCGGGGCCATCGCCTCGACGCTGCAGAACCTCAACAAGAAGAAGATTCCCGTCATCAGTGTCGACACCCGCCCCGACAAGGGCGACGTCTACATGGTGGTCCGCGCAGACAACCGCGCGTACGGCGAGAACGCCTGCAAGTACCTCGGCAAGCAGCTGAAGGGCAAGGGCAAGGTCGTCGAGTTCCAGGGCGACCTGTCGTCGATCAACGGCCGGGACCGCTCCGTCGCCTTCAAGTCCTGCATGACCAAGAACTTCCCCAAGATCAAGGTCTTCGAGCTGGCCACCGACTGGAAGGGCGATGTCGCATCGGCCAAGCTCCAGTCCACGCTGGCCGCCAACCCCGACATCAACGGGATCTACATGCAGGCGGGCGGTGTCTTCCTGCAGCCCACGCTCGCGCTCCTGGAGCAGAAGAAGCTGCTGAAGCCGGCCGGCACCAAGGGCCACATCACGATCATCTCCAACGACGGCATCCCGGAGGAGTTCGACGCGATCAAGGCCGGGAAGATCGACGCGACCATCTCCCAGCCCGCCGACCTCTACGCCAAGTACGCGCTGTACTACGCCAAGGCGGCCGTCGACGGCAAGAAGTTCAAGGTGGGCCCGACCGACCACGACTCCCACATCATCAAGATCCCGAACGGCTACGAGGACCAGCTCCCCGCGCCGCTCGTGACCAAGGCCAATGTGAACGACCCGAAGCTGTGGGCCAATCAGCTGGGGAAGAAGAACTGACGATGCCCGATGCACCCGCGGTTCATGCGCAGGGCATCGTCAAGCGCTTCGGTCCCACCGTCGCACTCGACGATGTCCGCCTGACAGTCCAGCCCGGTGAGTCGCACGCCCTGGTCGGGCGCAACGGCGCCGGAAAGTCCACCCTCGTCAGCGTCATCACCGGACTCCACAAGCCGGACGCGGGGACGGTCACCTTCAGCGGTGAGCCCGCGCCCGCCTTCGGCGACACCATGGCCTGGCAGTCGAAGGTCGCCTGTGTCTACCAGAAGTCCATGGCCGTCCCCGATCTCACCGTGGCCGAGAACCTCTTCCTGAACAACTTCGGCATCGACCGCGGTGCGCGGGGCGGCCGCTGGATCAGCTGGTCCGGGCTGCGCAAGCGGGCCGCGGCGCTGCTCGCCGAGTACGGGGTGAACATCGACCCCAGCACCCGCGCGAAGGACCTCTCCGTCGAACAGGTGCAGTTCGTGGAGATCGCCCGCGCGCTGTCCTTCGGGGCCCGGCTGATCATCCTCGACGAACCCACCGCTCAGCTCGACGCACGGGGGATCCAGAGCCTGTTCACCAAGCTCAGGGACCTCCAGAGCCAGGGGGTGGCGTTCCTCTTCATCTCGCACCACCTCCAGGAGGTGTACGAGCTGTGCACCGCGGTCACGGTCTACCGCGACGCCCGGCACGTCCTGACGGCGCCCGTCGCCGAGCTGGGCAAGGCCGATCTGGTCGCCGCCATGACCGGTGAGTCCGTGACGGGCCCGGTGGCCTGGCACGCGGCCTCCGGTGCCGGGCCGACGGCCGCGACCGGGACGGAGGAGCCCGTCCTGCGCACCGAAGGGCTCGCTGTCGACGGCGAGTTCGAGCCGCTGGACATCGAGGTGCACCCCGGTGAGGTGCTGGGTATCGCGGGCGCCGCGGCCAGTGGCAACACCGCGCTGGGGGAGACGCTCGTCGGTATGCGCAGGGCGACCTCCGGGCGGGTCTCGGTCCGGGGCCGCGAGGTCAGACCGGGCAGCGTGCCGCACGCCCTGAACGCGGGGATCGGCTACATCCCGGAGGACCGGCACCGCCAGGGTCTGGTCCTGGAGCGCAGCGTGGCGGAGAACGCCACCCTGACGGTCGCCGACCAGCTGGGGCCGTGGGGGACCGTACTCCCCTCCCGTACCCGGGAGTTCGCGAGGACGATGATCTCCTCGCTGGACATCAAGACCACCGGGCCCGACCAGAAGGTCTCCGGGCTCTCCGGCGGCAACCAGCAGAAGGTGGTGGTGGCCCGCGCGCTGGCCCGTAACCCCAGCACGCTGGTGGCCGTACGGCCGACGGCCGGCGTGGACATCAAGTCCAAGGACTCGCTCCTGGGCGTGGTGCGGCGGGTCGCCGACGAGGGCAACGCCGCCGTGATCATCTCCGACGAACTCGACGACCTGCGGGTGTGCGACCGGGTGGTCGCGCTCTTCCACGGGCGGGTGGTCGCCGAATACGACAGTGGGTGGACGGACGGGGAACTGGTCGCCGCCATGGAAGGTGTGGGGGAACGGGCATGACCGACACGATCCGGCCGGCAGCGGCCGAGGAGACCAAGGGCCAGGTGAGCCCGGTACGCGCCAGGCTGGCCCTGGTCCGCTGGAGCGATTTCTCGCTCGTGCCGGTGATCCTGGTGCTGATGGTGATCGGATTCATCGTCTCACCGGTGTTCCTGACGTCCCAGAACCTGATCAACGTCATCCAGCAGTCCTCCGAACTCAGCCTGCTGGTGCTGGCCCAGGCCTTCATCCTGATCTGCGGGCGGATGGACCTGTCACTGGAGTCGACGATCGGTATCGCGCCGGTCATCGCGCTGTGGCTGGTGCTGCCCTCGTCGGGCGACCGGTTCACCGGTCTGGGGCTGCTGCCCGCCTGGACGGCGATCCCGCTCTGCCTGCTCGCGGGTCTCGCGATCGGCGCGTTCAACGGCTTCCTGATGCTCAAGCTGCGCGTCAACGGCTTCATCGCGACGCTGGGCATGCTGATGATGCTCCGCGGGCTGCACATCGGGATCACCGAGGGCAAGTCGATCATCGATGTCCCGGCCTCGTTCAGCTACCTGGGCAGGGCCTCCTGGCTCGGCGCCCCCGCCGCGGTCTGGATCTGCCTGGCGCTGTTCGCCATCGGCGGGGCCGCGCTGGCGTGGACCCGGCACGGCCGGTCGCTGTACGCCATCGGCGGCAACCCGGAGGCGGCCCGCGCGGCCGGTATCCGGGTGGACCGGGTCACCTGGATCGTGCTGGCGATCGGCGGGCTGCTCGCGGCCTTCGCCGGAATCCTCTACACCGGCCACTACGGTTCGGTCGGCGCGGCCCAGGGCAAGGACATGATCTTCCAGGTCATGGCGGCCGCGGTCATCGGCGGCATCGGGCTGAAGGGCGGCCGGGGCACCATCTTCGGCGCGCTCACCGGTGTGCTCGCCCTCCAGCTGGTGGTCAATGTGATGACGCTCGCCGGGGTGCCCGGCCAGTGGGAGACGTTCCTCAACGGCGCGATCATCATCATCGCGCTGATCGCCTCCCGCTTCGCGAGCGGTGAGGAGCAGGACTGACGGAGGCGCCACCCCGGCCCGCCCCGGGACGTACACCCAGGGCGCGCCACCGGGACGCACTCGCAGTACGGGGCCCCCGGGGCCTGGCCATCGCGGCCCGGCCCCGGGGGCCCCCGTACTCACAGGGTCGAGCGCAGCCACTGCTCGACGCTGGCGATGTGCACCGTGGCCCAGGACCGGGCCGCTTCGGCGTCCCGGTCCCTGAGCGCCGTCAGGATGGCGCGGTGCTCGTGGAGCGTACGGCTCACCGCGTCCTCCTGGGTCAGTCCCCGCCACACCCGGGCGCGGGTGGTGGGCCCGGAGAGGCTGTCGAGCAGCGAGCAGAGCACCGAGTTCCCCGAGCTCTGCACGATGCCCCGGTGGAACTCCAGGTCGCCGGCGACCAGTTCCTCCACGGAGGGCTGCGGGCCGAGCGCGTCCAGCTGGGCGCTGAGCGCCTCCAGCTCCTCCTCGCTGATCCGGTGCGCGGCCATCGCCGTCGCGGCAGGCTCCAGGATGCGGCGTACGGCCAGGAACTCCAGCACGGTGTCGTCCCGGTGGAAGTCCACGACGAAGCTCATCGCTTCGAGGAGCAGCTGGGGATCGAGACTGGTGACGTACGTGCCGTCGCCCTGCCGCACGTCGAGGATGCGGATCAGCGAGAGCGCGCGCACCGCCTCGCGCAGCGAGTTGCGCGAAAGGCCGAGATCCGCGGCGAGTTCGCTCTCCTTGGGCAGCCGGTCGCCTGGCCGCAGTGCGCCCGAGACGATCATTTCCTTGATCTTCTCGATGGCCTCGTCGGTCACAGCCATGGGAACCTCGCCTCAACAGACATCCGATGTATCTGCTGATTATGGCTCCTCCGGGGCCGCTCGCGCACGCGGGTCCGGGTAACCCGCAGGACCGGAGTGTGCAACACCTGTGCGAGCCGACATATTTCAGGGCTAAGATTTCAACCTTGTACGGCGTTGTGAGAGCGACAGGGAGGCTGCGGCGCATGGCCGGGAAGAAGGCGGCGGGGGCACATCAGGATGCTGTCGCGTCCATTGTGGGGGACTGGGCGAGGGAGCGTCCCGAGCTGGACACCGCGCCCCTGGAGGTCCTCGCGAGACTGCACCGCACCTTTCTCCGGTACAGCACCAGGCTCACCACCGCGATCGACCGGCACGGGCTCTCGGTGGCGGGCTTCGACGTACTGACCGCGCTGCGCAGGGCCGGTGCGCCCTACCGGCTGACGGCGGGCCAGCTCGCCGACTCGGGTCTGGTGTCGTCGGCCGGGGTGACGCTGCGGATCGACCGGCTGGAGAAGGACGGTCTGATCGTCCGGGAGCGCGACGCCGAGGACCGCCGCGTCGTCTACTCGCGCCTCACCGACGCCGGGCTCGCCAAGGTGGACGAGGTGTTCGCCGAGCATCTCGACAACGAACGCCGGATGCTCGGCGGCCTCACTCCCGCGGAGTGCCGTCAGCTGGCACGGTTGCTGTCCAGGCTGGAGCGGTCCATCACCGAATCGGACGTCGACGAGGCGGCACCGGACTCCGCGTCGGGCTGAGGGACCGGCCGGAGCAGCAGCCAGGTGCCGCACACCAGCGTCACCGCCTGGGTGGCGGCCAGCAGCGCGTAGCCGGCAGCGAATCCCCGGCCGCCGAGCAGCCCCATCACGGCGCCCATCGCCATCGGCATGAACGCCGAGACGAGATTGCCGATCCCGTTCACGACCCCGTAGGCGCTGCCGACGGCGCCGGCCGGCGCGGCCTGCTGCACCAGCGTCGGGATCGCCGGACCCTGTAGCCCCCAGAAGCCGTTGGCGAGCACCAGCCCGGTGGCGGCGAGCCAGGCGGAGTCCGCCCCGATGACCAGCAGGACGCAGCCCCCGGTCCCGATACTGCCGACGACGAACAGCAGCGGGAGACGGCGCGGGGGCAGCCGGTCCAGCAGCCAGCCGCCCAGAAAGCCGGAGGCGAGGCTCAGCAGGAACGGCAGGGCCGCCACCGCCCCCATCGCGGCCAGCGAGAAGTGGCGCTCCTGGAGCAGGTACGACGGCAGCCAGGCGCTGCTGCCCCAGAGATACGCGAGCGTGGCGATCTCTATCAGCAGGATGCCCCCGAGCCGCGGTGTGCGCAGGGCCTGTCGGAGCGTCGCTCCGAAGGACCGCCGCCCCGTCGTCCCCGTCGTCCGCCGGGTGCCCCGTCCCCGGACGAACAGCGCGATCAGCGGCAGCCCCACCACGGCGTTCAGGGCGGCGAGCAGCAGGAACGAGCTGTGCCAGTCGAAGCGGTTGACGAGATACGTGATCAGCGGCAGCCCCACCGCGGTCCCCAGCGAGACCCCCATCGAGGTCACCGCGTTGGGCTTGCCCACCGCGCCGGGCGTGAAGTGCTCACTCACATACATCGTCTTGAGCGAGAACAGCGGTCCCTCCGCCATGCCGAGGAACGCCCGCAGCACGACCAGCACGACCGCGCCCAGTGCGTACGGCGAGACCAGGGTGAGCACCGACCAGAGGGCGACGCTCAGCAGGAGGCCGCGGCGCACACCCAGCAGGGACTCGTACAGCGGGGTGAGGAAGAACGCGGCCAGCCCGTACCCCACGAGGAAGGCTGTCATCAGGGCGCCCTGCGCCACCCGGTCGCCGGTGATCCCGAAGTGACCGGTGAAGGCCCGGTCGGTGATCAGCACCGACACATTGACCCGGTCGATGTACGAGATCAGCACGATGACCAGGAGACTCAGGACGCCCAGCCAGCGGCGGGTGATCACCGCGGTGCGCCCTGCGCCTCGGCCTCCGCCCGGTACATCCGGCGCAGCCGGACCACGCCCAGGTCGTGCTGGTACAGGTTCTCCCGCTGGTCGGCGTCGGCCGGCATGGCCTCCAGCATCACCCGGTCCTGTTCGAGCACCTCCCAGTGGCGCTTCTCGATCAGCGTCCGGTACAGGAAGCGCCAGCTGTCCCGCTGCCAGCCCTCGACCTTGCGGTAGCGCCAGAAGAAGACACCCGTACGGTTCTCGTCCACCGGGCAGACCATCCCGACGATGCCGAACGGGCCGCCGGGGCCCGCCGACGGCGGGTAGGGGATCGACAGGTCGACCCAGTCGACCCCGGTCCTGCACAGCTCGACCCAGTCGAAGTTGACACCGCGCTGGTCGGTCTTCTCGAAGAAGTAGCCGCGGTCCGTCTCCCGGATCCGGAACTTGGCCGTGGTGTCGCCGTCGAACATCGTGTGCGACTCGTGGTGCAGGAACGCGCCGTGCATCGGGTCGAGCAGGTTCTCCACCGCGTACCGCCAGGGGCCGTTCCACTCCGCGTAGCAGAGGAACGAGTCGGTGCCCGGGTCGGTGAGGGGCTCCGGCAGCGTCAGCGGCGCCGGTTCGGGGTGCTCGTCGTCGCCGAAGTACGCGAGCACCGCGCCGCCCACCTCGCGCACCGGCAGGCTCCTGACGAGTTTCTTGCCCTCCAGATTGCAGCCGGGCAGCCCCGGCACGGAGGAGACCGTGCCGTCGGTCTCGATCTCCAGGCCGTGGTACCAGCAGGCCACCCGGTCGCCCAGGTGCTTGCCCAGCGAGAGCGGCGCGCCCCGGTGCGGACAGCGGTCCGCGAGCATGCTCAGTGTCGAGTCGGAGCGGCGGAACAGCAGCCACTGCTCACCGAGCACGGTGACCTTGCGCATCGCGCCCGGTGCGACGAAGCGGGAGGGCACGACGGGGTGCCACTGGTTGCGCAGGCCGGTGGCGTAGATGTGGTCGGCGGTCAGAGTGGTCATGTCACGCTCCCAGTCGGTTGATCTCGTCGCGGAAGGACCGCTCGGTCCACGGGGCGCCGTCGGGGGAGTGCACCTGGCGGGCGTTGAGCCCCCGTACGACGTCGGCCAGTTCATGGCCCTCGTGGGTGAAGACCTCTTCGAGCGCCGAGGCCAGCCGGTACTCGTAGGGGGTGGGCTCATGGGTGCGTGACTGATGTACGTCCAGGTAGGGCCAGTCGGTGGTCACAGTGCCTCCAGGAGGGGTTCGGGGTTGCACGGCCTCCGCCGTGACAGGGGTCGTCAGAGGTCGAGTACGAGAGGTCCCGAGGCGCAGCGCGACACGCAGATCATCATGGTCGCGTTCGACGCGTGCTCGGTCTCGCTGAGGACGAAGTCCCGGTGGTCCGGGGTGCCTTCGAGCACCCGGGTCTCGCAGGTCCCGCAGATGCCGTCCCGGCAGGAGCTGCCGACGGGAATGCCCGCGGCCTCGACGGCCGCCAGTACGGTGGTACCGCTGCCGACCGCGACGGTGACGCCGGAGGCCCGGCACTCCACGTCGAAGGCCGTGTCGTCCCCGGCCGGCTCGACGGCCGGTGCGGCGAACCGCTCCACCCGCAGCAGCCCGGCCGGGCAGACCGCCTCCACGGCCTTGAGCAGTGGCTCCGGCCCGCAGCAGTACACCAGCGTGCCGGGACCCACGCCGTCCAGTGCCGACGCCAGGTCGATGTGTCCCAGCTCGTCCTGCGGATGCCGGAGCACGTCCCCGCCGCCGAGCGCCGCCAGTTCGGAGCCGAACGCCATGGACGCCCGCGTCCGGCCGCCGTGCACCAGGGTGTACGGAACAAACCTGCGCGCGGCCTCCCGGGCCATCGGCAGGATCGGGGTGATGCCGATGCCGCCCGCGATGAAGACGTAGCGCTCCGCCCCGTCCAGCGCGAAGTGGTTCCTCGGCCCGGCGGCGGTGACCCGCTGGCCGGGGCGCAGCCGGGTGTGCACATACCGTGAACCGCCGCGCGACGACGGCTCGTCGAGCACGCCGATGCGGTATCCGGACAGATCGTGCGGGTCCCCGCAGAGCGAGTACTGCCGGGTCAGCCCGCCGATCTCCAGATCGAGATGGGCACCGGGCTCCCAGGCCGGCAGCGGCTTGCCGTCCGGGTGGACGAGAACGACCGAGAGGACGCCGTCGGCCTCCAGGGTCATGGTGCGGACAAGAAGTTCGAGCCGGGGTTCGCTTGGCGCGTCCATGGTGGCCTCCCTACGCCGTGGGGATCGTGACGGGCGGGGTGAACGGGTTCTTCATCGGGCCGAGTTCGGCCAGGTCGACCTCGACGAGCACAGGGCCGCCGGAAGCCACCGCGTGTTCGAGCACCGGGTGCGCGTGCTCCGCGGCCGCTATGCGGGCGTACGGGAGGCCGCAGGCGCGGGCCAGCTGCTCGAAGTCCGGGGTGGCCAGATCGACTCCGGACCGCCGCTCGCTGTAGCGGTCCTGCATATTGCGGAGCACGCCGTAGCCGCCATCGTTGAACACGATCAGGGTCAGGGCCGGGCGCTCCTGGGCGAGGGTGAGCAGTTCGCCGAGGTGGACCGCGAGGCCGCCGTCGCCGGCCAGTACCACGGTGGGGGTGTCCGGCCGGGCGAGCGCCGCCCCGATGCCCATGCCGAGGCCCTGTCCGATGCCGCCGCCGCGCGGGAACACATTGGACCGGGGGTCGTACATCTCCAGCAGACGGTTGCCCCAGCTGCTGGACGCGATGGTGACATCGCGGGCGACGACCGCCTCGCGGGGCAGCACCGCCCGCAGCGCGTCACAGACCGCCGCCTGCGGCCCGATGGAGTCGTGCAGCAGGGCCCGTACCTCCTCGCGTACGGCAGTGACCCGCGCCGTCCAGTCCGGTTCCGCCCGGCGCGCGTACGGCAGCAGGGACTCCAGTACGTCGGCCGCGCGCCCGTGCAGGGCATGGCGCGCCGGGTAGACGCGGCCCGGTGCGGCCGGGTCGACATCCAGCTGGATATGGGCCGTGGGCAGTTCGAGGGTGTAGTCGGCGGTCTCGTTGGACCGGAAGTGCGTGCCGACGGTGAGCAGGACGTCCGCGTCGGCGAGCAGGGCGCGCCCCGCGGGCGTGGTGGCGAAGTTGCCGATGACCGCCGGGTGGTCCTCCGGCACCGCTCCCCGCCCCGAGTTGGACGTCAGCAGGCCCGCGCCGGTCGCCGCGAGCAGCGCCGTGAGCTGCGGTCCGGCCCCGGTCGCCCCGCCGCCCGCCCAGATCAGCGGGCGCCGTGCGGACGCCAGCAGCGCGGCGGCGGCGGCGAGTTCGGCCGCTTCGGGCACCGGGTGCGGGTCGTCGGCGGGCGCCGCGCCGGTGTCGGTCTGCGCCGCGTACTGGAGATCCACCGGCCACTCGACGCTGCCGGGCCCGCCCGGAGCGGTGAGCGCGGCGCGGGCCGCCTCGCGCAGCACCCGGCCCGCGTCATCGGCCGATGTGACCGTCGCGGCGTACGCGGAGACCGCACGCAGCATCGAGAGCTGGTCCTTGGTCTCATGGATGAAGCCGCGACCGCTGCCCAGGTAGGCGCTGTCGATCTGCCCGGTGACGTGCAGGACCGCCGTGCCCGAGCTGAGCGACTCGATGAGCGAGCCGGCCGCGTTGCCCGCCCCGGTGCCCGTGGAGGTGAGCGCGCAGCCGATCGAGCCGCGCGCCCTGCCGTAGGCGTCGGCGGCGCTGACGGCGGTGGCCTCGTGCCGCACGGGCACGAAGCGCAGCTCCCGGTCGACGGCCTCGACCAGCGGCAGATTGTGCACGCTGACGATGCCGAAGACCGTGTCGATGCCGAGTTCACGCAGGACGGCGACGAGGAGATCGCCTCCGGTGGTGTAACGCATGGTGGTCTCCTCAGAGGATGGAGCGGCCGACGCCGCCGCAGACGTCGATGCCGGTGCCGGTGATGTACGAGGCGCGGGGCGAGAGCAGGGACACCACCGCGTAGGCGACCTCATCGGCGCGGCCGAGCCGGGCGAGCGAGACCCCGCGGTCGGCGGCCAGCTCCGCCTGCCACCGCTCGTACGACAGGGAGGTGCCGGACGCCGCGTGGCGGCGGGTCCACTGCCCGGTGTCGACCAGGCCCAGGCAGACCGAGTTGACCCGGATGCCGTCCGGGGCCAGCTCCTGCGAAAGGGACTTGGAGAGGTTGAGGATCCCGGCGCGGGCGGCGCTGGTGGTGATGAGCCGGGGTTCGGGCTGTTTGGCGAGTACCGCGTTGATGTTGACGACCGAGGCGACCGGCGAGGCACGCAGCAGGGCGAGCCCCGCGTGCAGCGGGTTGAGGACGCCGGCGAACTTCAGCTCCAGCTCGTCCCGCCAGTCCTCCGCCGTGCTCTCGGCGAAGTTCTTCATCCGCGACTGGCCGGCGTTGTTGACGAGTCCGTCCAGCGCGCCGAAGTGCTCCGCCGTGCGCTCGGTGAAGCGGCGGACCGCTCCGGCGTCCCGGACGTCGCAGACTCCGGTGAGCAGTCGGTCGCCGCCCGCGCCGAGACCGGCCGCGGCCGCGGCGAGCCGGTCCGCGTCGCGGCCGCAGGTGGCGACGTTGGCGCCTTCGTCGAGCAGGGCGCGGACCGTGGCCAGGCCGACGCCCGAGCTGCCGCCGGTCACCAGTACGGTGCGGTCGGCGAGGCCCAGATCCATATCAGTTGCTCCGATGGTCAGTTCATGGTGAAGCCGCCGTTGACGGCGATCACCTGTCCGGTGAGATAACGGGACTCGGCGCCCAGCAGGTACGAGACGAGCCCCAGCAGGTCGTCGGGGCGCTGCGGGCGTGAGATGGCCCGGTTGGCGCGGTACAGCTCATGGCGCTCGGCCGGTACGGACTCGGTGGCCTCGCCCTCGGTGATGCCGGGCGCCACCGCGTTCACGGTGATGCCCCGGTCGCCGAGTTCCCGGGCCATCGCCCGGGTGAGCGCGATCACGGCGCCCTTGGACGTGACGTAGTGGGCGAGCCGTACGGAGCCGTACAGCGCGGCGTCGGACGCGAGATGGACGATGCGACCGCCGTCGCCGTGCGCCAGCAGCTGGGGCAGCAGCGCACGGGAGACCAGCCAGGGGGAGCGGGCGTTGACGGCCATCAGCCGGTCCCACTCCGCGACGGTGATGTCCTGGAACTCCTTGCCGCCCACGCCGTTGGCGAGCGCCGCGTTGTTGACGAGACCGTGCAGCGGGCCGAGCCCGGCGACGGCCGACGCGAGGGCGTCGACCGATGCGGGGTCCGCCACGTCGCACTGGACGAAGTGGGCGTCCAGGCCCTCGTCGCGCAGCGCGCGGGCCGCCGATTCGCCGCGTTCCCGGTCCAGTTCGGCGACCACGGTGCGGAAGCCGTCCTGGCCCGCCCGGCGGGCCATGGCCAGTCCGAGGCCACGGCCGGCGCCGGTGATGACGACAGTGCGCATCAGTCGCGGGTCACGCCGTGCATCGGCGAGTGCTCGGGGTAGGTCGGGACCTGCGGCTTCTGCGTGCCGATGACGACGCAGAACAGCGCGTCGGTGTCGCCCTCGTTCTTCAGCGAACGCGCCACGCCCGCCGGGACCACGATCATGTCGCGGTAGCCGAGCGTGCGGTACTCCGCCTCGCTGTCACCGCGGTGGATCCCGACGCGCACCTTGCCCTCCAGGACGAAGAAGGCCTCCTCGACGTCGTGGTGGGTGTGCTCGGGGCCCTCGGCGCCCGGCGGCAGCAGCATGTTGGAGAAGGTGAAGCCGCCGGACGGCAGGATCCGGTTGTCACCGTCGTGGTTGCCGGTCGCGCCGGAGCCGACGTAGCGGATCTGCGCGCGCCGGTACTGGTCACCGGCCTTGGCCTGGAACGCCAGGGTGTCCCAGTCGGGCTCGCGGGAGTCCTTCGTGGCGATCAGGGAGTCGGTGTAGCCGGCGAGGTCGCCGCCGTTGTCGTACTCGGTGGTGGTGACGGGCATGACGTGCTCCTTCTCGGTGCGGGTGCTGCTCGGGTGGGTGCTGCTGGGGTGGGTCATTCGGGGATCTGTGCGGTGATACGGAGGTGGGAGAGGACCCAGGCGTTGAAGGCCCGGGGCTGCTCCTGGTTGGCCAGGTGACCGGCGTCCTTGACGATCACGTAGGCGGACTTGTGGAGGGAGCCCGCGATGAGCTGGCTCGCCTCGACGCCGGTGACCCGGTCCTGGTCGCCGCAGATGACCAGGGCTGGGGCGGTGATCCCGGCGAGTTCGGTACGGAGGTCGGCTGCGGCCATCGCCTCCGCGGCGTAGCCGTAGCCGGGCAGCCGGACGGCGCCGGCCATGGTGTCGACGACCCGCCGCACCAGCTCCGGGGGCGCCATCGCGGAGACGAGCCGCGGTCCGCGCTGCTCGGCGAAGGCCCGCGGCCCGGCGGCTTCCAGCTCGGCCGCCCGTCCGCGCATCGCCGCCGCCTTCGCCGGGTCGGTGCCCGAACCGGCGCTGGAGTCGGCGACGATCAGCGAGGCGACCAGCCCGGGGTGGCGGGCGGCCAGCCGCAGTGCGATGACCCCGCCCCAGGAGACGCCCAGCACATGGGCGCTGCCGCCGCGCTCCTCGATGAGCGCCGCCGCCGCGTCCGCGTAGCCGTCGAGCGTCAGCGGGCCCCGCGGGTCGGGGGACGCCGCGTAGCCGGGCGCGTCCCAGGCCACCACCCGGACGTACGCGGAGAGTTCCGCGAGCTGCGGGGCGAAGGCGGCGGACGACGAGCCGATGCCGTGCAGGCAGAGCAGCAGCGGCCCCGCGGCCCCGGCCTCCGTCACCCGCGGGCCGGCCGCAGGCGCGGCGGTCACAGGATCTGCCCCGTCCGCCCGGCGAGGGCCGCGATGCTGCGCAGCACCGCGTACGGCACGATCCGGCTGGTGGCGGGGTTGCCGGGGTCCGGCAGATGCGCGACCTCGAAGCGGTAGGTCCCCTGCGGGCCGTCGGCCTCGATGAGATGACGGGTACGGTCGGCGCCCGGGTCGGCGACCACCCTGACCCGTACGGAGTCCGGGTCCCCCACGGCGAGGGCCACCGAAGCGGCCACATTCGTCGACTTGGGGAATTTCACCGGGATGTCGCGTGCGGTGCCCGACATGACCTCGACCGGACCGGTCGCCGTCCGCATCCGGGTCAGCAACTCCTCGTCCATCCAGGGCTGTTCGAGGGTCGACGGCAGTTTGGTGGTGGTCAGCCGTATGTCGTGCAGCGGCCCGAGGCCCTGGGCCGCCTGGAGCAGGTCGAGACCCCCGACGGCGCCCGATGTGAAGTACACCCGGCCAGGACCGGCGGCCAGCAGCCGCTTCGCCAGCTCCTCGTCGGTGAGCGCCCCGGTCGACGCGATCAGCAGATCGGTCCCGGACCGCAGGATGCGCTCGGCCCACTCCCGTACGACGCCCTGGCCCGCCGCCTCCACGATCAGATCGCAGCGCTCCAGGGCCTCTTCGAACGTCAGCTGCGGGGCGGGCGCTTCGCCGATCGCGCGGTTGTCCACCACGCAGACCAGTTCGGCGCCTTCGACGGCGCCTGCGGCGAGTGCGGTGCCCACGGTGCGGCCGATGGCGCCCCAGCCGACGAGTCCCACGCTGCGGGTCATACCGGAATCTCCTCGGTGTCGGTGTCGGTGTCGGTGTCGGTGTCGGTGTCGGTGTCGCTGTGGGTCGTTGCTGTGCCGGCGTCGGCACAGGGGGTTGCGGGGGCCGCCGGGGCGGCGAGCGGACCGGGGTCGGGGGTGCCCGCCATCCGGTCGCGGATCTCCGCCGACGGCGGCCCGGCCGTTCCCCAGAGATCGGACAGCTCGGGGGTCCGCCGCCAGACCCGGGCGATCCAGGCGTCCTCCACGATCTGCGCGACCTCCGACGTGTACTCGCAGACGAGCCCCGACGGGTCGGTGAAGTACGAGAAGGTGTTGTCGCCCGGACCGTGCCGGCCGGGGCCCCACTGCGGGACGATGCCGTGGTGACGCAGGCGGCCGAGCCCGCGCATGAAGTGGTCGACCGAACTCATCTCGTACGCCACGTGGTTGAGCGAGGCCCACTCGGCCTGGTTGAAGGCGATGCAGTGGTGGTCGGCGTTGCACCGCAGGAACGCCATCTGGTGCTCGGACCAGTCGGAGACCCGCAGGCCGAGTACGTCGCGGTAGAAGGCGACCGAGGCGTCGATGTCGGTGGTGTTGAGCACGGTGTGGGTGACGCCGACCGGCACCGAGCCGTCCCGGCCGCGCGGTGCGACCGCCTCGACCTCGGCGCTTATCTCGATCAGCCGGTGCTCGGGGTCGGTGAAGCGCAGCCCGTAGCCGCCGCCCACCTGGTCGAGCGGTCCTGGGCCCGCGACCGGGGTGATGCCCCGGGCGAGCAGCCGCCGTGCGGCCTCGTCCACATCGGCCGGTGTCGCCACGGCGAAGGCGATCCGGCCGAGGCCGGTGCGGTCGGCGCGGGTGAGGTGCAGGACGTGGTGCTCGGTTCCGGTGCCGCGCAGCCAGCGCGCACCGGGGCCGGACTCGACGCTCTCCAGGCCCCAGACCTCCTGGTAGAAGTCGGCGGTCTCGGAGAAGGCGGGGGTGAACAGCTCGACGCTGCGCAGCGACCGCAGCCGGGCGATGGGGGGTTGGGGCATGACTGTCTCCAGACGGGCTGTGACGACCGGGCGACTACAGGGCGGCCCAGGGCAGGGGGGCGTCCGACGTGCCCCAGTACAGGGACTTCTGGCGCTGGTAGGCGCGGATGCCGTCGCGGCTCTTCTCCCGCCCGAGACCGCTGTCCTTGAGGCCGCCGAAGGGGGTGGCGATGCTGAACTGCTTGTAGGTGTTGATCCAGACGGTGCCGGCCTCGACCCGGCGGGCGATCCGCCAGGCCGCCCGGTGGTCACGGGTCCAGATGCCGCAGGCCAGCCCGTACACCGAGGCGTTGGCCCGCCGGACGAGATCGTCCTCGTCGTCGAACGGCAGCGCGGCGAGCACCGGCCCGAAGATCTCCTCCTGGCAGGTGCGCGAGGAGTTGTCCAGGCCGTCCAGGACGGTCGGCAGATAGTAGGCGCCGTCCCGGTACTCGTCGCCCGGCGGCACCGAGCCGCCGCAGAGCACCCGGGCCCCCTCGGTACGCGCCAGGTCGACCCTGGCCGCCACCGCGTCCCGGTGCCGGTGGTGCACCAGCGGACCGACCTGGGTGTCCGGCGCCGTACCGGGGCCGACCCGCAGCTTCCGGGTGCGCTCTACCAGTTCACCGACGAAGGCGTCGTAGATCTCACGCGCCACGAAGAGCCGCGAACCGGCGATGCAGGACTGGCCGCTGGAGGAGAAGACGCCGAACATCACGCCGGCCAGGGCCTGTTCGATGTCGGCGTCGGCGAGCACGATGGTCGGTGACTTGCCGCCCAGCTCCAGCGAGACGGGCATGATCTTCTCGGCCGCGGCGTGCGCGATCGTCCGTCCGGTGTCCGTACCGCCGGTGAAACTGACCTTTCCGGTACGCGGATGGCGCACGATGGCGTCGCCCACGATGCTGCCGCGCCCGGGGAGCACCGACAGGAGCCCGGCGGGCAGCGAGAGTTCGTCCAGGGCGCGGCTGATCAGCCGCCCCAGCGCGAGCGAGACCAGCGGGGTCCACTCGGCGGGCTTCAGCAGGACCGCGTTGCCCCCGGCGAGGGCGGGCGCGAGCTTCTGCGCGTCGCTGGCCACCGGGGAGTTCCAGGGGTTGATCGCGCCGATGACACCGATCGGCTCGAAGGTGCTCATCGTGAGGTAGTCGCCGCGCGAGGGGGTGATCGCCTCCTCGGCGGTCTCCAGCGCGGCGGCCGTGTACCGGAAGGTCCCGGCCGCGCTGGCCACCAGGGCGCGGGTCTCGGTGAGGGCCTTGCCCGTGTCGGCGGTCTGGAGCGCCGCGAGGTGTTCCGCCGCGCCCTCGGTCAGCTCGGCGATCCGGTGCAGCAGCCGGGCGCGCTGATGCGGGAGGAGCGCGCGCCAGGCCGGGTCGGCGGCGGCGCGGGCGGCGCCTTCGGCGGCCTCGTCGACCTCCGCCGGGGTCACGGCGTGCACGGTGGCGAGCACCCGGCCGGTGGCCGGGTCGACGGTCTCGGCCGGGGCACCGGCGCCGCGGCGCCACACGCCGGCCACGAGCGCTTCGTCGGGTACTTCGGCAGCAGGGGACCGGGTCATACGGGAGCCTCCTGGCTGGACGGGTTTGAGTGTGGGCTGGTTTGGGTGAGGGCTAGAAATCTAAGGGCTTAAATATCTCAACGCAACCCCCTAATTGTTTGGTGATTTACCTGTGCAGACCCTTGACGCCGTCCGGTATGCAGGCGATACAACTTAAGCGCTAAGAAACTTTGGCCTAACGCGCTTCGTAGTCCGGGTTGCGGACAACCCCTGTGGGACATCGCGTTCTTCTCGCCTCGCCCTCGCCCCTCAGCCGTGGAGTCGGAGGACCCTGCATATGACGATCGACGCTTCAGCGGACCGAGCCGTCCGGGCGGCCGTCGCCGCCCGTTTCGAACGGCTCCCGATGAGCCGCTGGCATGTCACCGTCCGGCTCATCGTGGGCGCCGTCACCTTCTTCGAGGCGTTCGACCAGCTGCTGATCGCGTACGCGATGCCCCAGCTGCGCCACGAGTGGCATCTGACCGACTCCGCCTCCACCTGGCTGCTCACCGTCGGCTCCGTCGGGATGCTGATCGGGGCGGTGCTCTCCGGCCGGCTCGCCGACCGCATCGGCCGGGTCAAGGTCATCGCGCTGTGCGTGGCCGTCTCCAGCGTCGCCAACCTCGCCCTGGCCGCGACCACGTCGCCCGGCTCCTTCATGGCGGTGCGGTTCGTCCAGGGACTGGCCATCGGCGGCGAGGTCCCGGTGGCCGCCACCTTCATCGCCGAGATCACCCGCAGCCACCGGCGTGGGCGGTTCGTCCTGCTCTACGAACTGGTCTTCCCGGCCGGGCTCACCGTGGGCGCGCTGGTCGCCGCCTGGGTGGTGCCGCTGCTCGGCTGGCGCTGGATGTATGTGCTGGCCGCCGTGCCCGGGGTGCTCTGCGTCCTGGTGCAGCGATCCGTACCGGAGTCCCCGCGCTGGCTCGCCGAACACGGCAGGGTCCAGGAGGCGGCCGATGTGATGACCAGGATCGAGACCGAGGTCCAGCGCGCCACCGGGAAACCCCTGCCACCCGTCACCGACCCGCCGGCGGACGAGGCGGGCCCGGCGCCCGAAGCGGCCCCGGAAGCCGGGGCGAGCGGTCTGCGCGGGCTGTTCACCGGCCGCTACCGCCGCCGCACCCTGGTGATCGCCGCTCTCTGGTTCACCGGCTACTTCGTCAACTACGGCATCACGTCCTGGCTGCCGACGATCTACCAGAACCGCTACGGCCTCTCGCTCTCCGACGCGCTCCTCTACTCGACCGTCACGGCCTGCGCGGGACTCGCGGGCTGTCTGGCCGCGGCCCTCACCGTGGACAGGGCAGGACGCCGGCGCGTCATCACGGTGTGTCTCACGGGAGCCGCCGTGATGCTCCTGGTACTCGCGTACCTCGGCGCCGGGACCCCGGTCCAGGTGCTGGTGTGGACCTCGCTCGCCGCGGTCTTCTTCTTCGGCTCCAACATCTGCCTCTACCTCTACACACCCGAACTCTTCCCGACCCGGATGCGGGCCCTGGGCAGCAGCGTGGGCGGTGCGATGAACCGGCTCGGTGTGATCCTCGGCCCCATCGCCGTCGGCATGGTGTACGCCGGGGGACATGTCTCCCCGGTCTTCGTGGTGCTGGGAGCGGTGGCCCTGGCGGGCGCCGCCGTCGCGGTGGTCGGCGCGGAGGAGACGGCGGGGCGGCGCCTGGAGGAGGTCTCGCCCTGAGCCGCCGCCGTGAACCGAACCGGCCGTGAACCGAATCGGCCGTGAACCGAACCGGCCGTGAACCGAATCGGCCGTGAACCGAATCGGCCGTGAACCGAATCGGCCGTGAACCGAATCGGCCGTGAACCGAATCGGCCGTGAACCGAACCGGCCGTGAACCGAACCACGGGCACTGGAAATGGTCGGCCGGTCACCGGTCAAGGCTGAGCGGAAGCTCGCGATGCGCGCTCACGGCGCCGGGGCCGGACCCGCACGTCGTGGAACCCCCCTGGTGGTGATGGCCTGTCAGGTGGCCATGTACCACCGTGAACGCGCCGCCGCACGCCATGCGCGCGCTCCGCCAATCGGTTGACGACGCGTCAATTCCCTTGGTGGAGGCGTCACTCCGATGGGTTAATGCGGGTATCTACATCATGGGGCGATGGTCCATCGAGTCGCCGCGGACCAGCCTCCCTCCCGGGACTGGCCTCATCCCGTCCGGACGGGTCTCCGCACATCCCCATCTGCCAGCGGCCGGACGTGTTGGCCTGGGCCGGTTCGGGACGCCCGTGGATCGGGAAACCCAGTCGCTGCTCGGAGAAGACTTCCGAGTGAGGAGGAACCCCTCATGCCCATCAGTCCCAACCAAGGCTCCACCAGCGGCGGAACAACCGTCACTATCACCGGCGTGAACCTGTCCGGTGCCACCGCCGTCCACTTCGGGTCCCGGACGGCCACGATCACCGCGAACACCCCGACCGCGATCACCGCCATCGACCCCGCGGGCTGCGGTGTCGTCGACGTCAACGTGACGACCGCGGGAGGGACGAGCAACTCGCTCTCCTTCTTCTACATCAGCCCGCCGATCGCGGTGTCCGTGGACCCGGGCTCCGGTCCGACGGCGGGCGGCAACACGGTCACCATCAACGGCTACGGACTCTCCACTGCCACCACCGTGTCCTTCGGCCCCAACAGCGTGACCCCGACGGTCGTCTCGGACAGCCGGCTGTCGGTGGTCGTTCCGGCCGGCAGCTCAGGTGGCTCCGTCGACGTCGCCGTCACCACCACCGGGGGCACGACCGCTCCGCTCACCTACGCCTATCTCGACGCGCCGACACCGGTCTCGCTCACACCCACCTCGGGGCCGGCCTCCGGCGGTACCTCGGTGACCGTCAACGGCACCGGCCTGGCATCCACCACGGCCGTCACCTTCGGCGGTACCGCCGCGTCCTTCGCAGTGCTGAACAGCACCACGCTGGTGGCTGTCACACCGCCCGGCACCACAGGTCCCGTCGATGTCGTCGTGACCACCGAGGGCGGTAGCGCCACCCTCAGCGACGGATTCACCTACGTGTCCGGTCCCGGTATCTGACGGAGTATCGGACGCACGGCTGTGCACAGCTCCGCTCCGGTCACCGGTCTGTGCCCAGCGGAAGCGGTGCGAACTCGGGTACGCCCGCCCGCACCGCTTCCGTGACCCCCACAGCTCGCGGCCCAGCCAGGCCGACCACACCCCTTGGAGTCACCGTGGCCCCTCCCGTCCTCACCTCGGTCGCACCCAATACGGGTCCGGCGGCGGGCACCAATCCCGTGACCCTGAACGGAAGCCAGTTCACCGGCGCCACCGCCGTCACGTTCGGATCCGCGGCCGCCTTGTCGTACACGGTCACCACCCCCTCGACGATCACGGCGACCGTCCCGCCCGGAACCGGCACGGTCAACGTCACCGTGCGCACGCCCGCCGGGCTCAGCAACACGGTCGCCTACACCTACGCGCCCACACCGACCCTCAGTGCGATCGCACCGAACCAGGGACCGACGTCGGGCGGGACCACCGTGGTCCTCACCGGCACCGGCCTCACCGGGACCACTGCCGTCACCTTCGGCAGCACCCCCGCGACCTCCTACACCGTCAACTCCGCCAACCAGATCACCGCCGTCACCCCGGCCGGCAGCGGCGCGGTTGCGATCACCGCGACCACCGTCGGCGGCACCTCGGGGCCGGTGTTCTTCTACTACCTCAACGAGCCCTCGCTGCTGTCCGTCTCACCCGCCGAGGGACCGACGTCCGGCGGGAGCACCGTGGTGCTCACCGGCACCGGCCTCACCGGGACCACTGCCGTCACCTTCGGCAGCACCCCCGCGACCTCCTACACCGTCAACTCCGCCACTCAGATCACCGCCATCACCCCGCCCGGCAGCGGATCCGTCGCGTGCACCGTCACCGGTCCCGGCGGCACCAGCAACTCCGTCATCTACACCTACGTGGCAGCGCCGACGCTCACCGCACTGTCGCCCACGCAGGGGCCGACCGGCGCGGGCGCCACCGTGACCCTGACGGGCACCGGGCTGACCACGACCTTCGCGGTCCACTTCGGTACCGAGCCGGCGGCCTTCACCGTGGTGTCGGACACGACAGCGATCGCGATCGCCCCGGCGGGTCCGGCGGGTCCGGTGCCGGTGAGTGTCATGACGTCGGGCGGCACGACCAACTCGCTCGCCTACCAGCGGGTTGCGCCTCCCGCGATCTAGCCAATACCACGCCACCGGCCCGCGCCATCGGCCCGCTCCAGCCCATTCGAGCGAGCCGATGACTCAGGTGGGGCCGCCGGGACCCGCGCCTCCCGCATATGCCATCGAAAGCGGCCTAAGGTCACGCCCCGAACGGTTACGGCGAAACCCCGCCTGCCGAGCAGACCGAGGAGGCCCTTCAGTGAAAGCATGTCGTGCGCGCAAAGCCGGAGCCATGGTCGCCGCAGCCGCGGCGGCCACAGTGCTGTTCCTCGCTCCGTCGGCTGCTGCCGCCGATCAGTCCTCGACCACGGTCCAGGCCACGCCCTCATCGGCGGCGACCGGGCAACTGGTCACCCTCGACGCGACAGTGACCTGCAGCTCGGACCCGAGCGGCGGCCTCGGCGTGTCGTTCTTCGACGGCTCGGACCTCCTCGCGACCGCACCCGTCTCCGCAGACGGACACTCCTCACTGACCACCGGTTTCACGACCACCGGAACACACACCATCACCGCCGCCTACAACGGCGACGACGGTTGCAGCGCTTCGAACGACACCACCACCGTCACCGTCTCCCAAGCCCCGGCTCCCCCGGCCAACAACCCGGGCTGCCTGCTGTGCGGGCTCATCGACTTCCACTCCGGGGACATCCACAACCAGGTCAACGTCAACAGCCACAATGTGACGCGCATCGACAAGTAAGCCCGTCCCGCCGGCCACTGGACGCGCGCCCGGGGTGCCACCACCGTGAGACTGAACGACCGACCGCCGATGTGAGACACCGGAAGCAGTACTGGTCAGAAGCCGGGCCGCTGCCGACAGAGGCGCGAACCCACGAACCCACAGGTCCGGTCAGGGCGGGCCTCACTCCCAGAGGGCCGACGGCGCCTCCTTCCGCACCACCGGGGCGATCTCCTCCGCGAACCGCTGCAGCGTCTCCAGCTGCTCCCCGCGCGCGAGCCCGAATCCGTCGACGCTGATGGACTGGAGGTCGTGCCGGTAGACCTCGTGGTAGCCGAGGATCTTGTCGATGATCTGCTGCGGGGACCCGATGAGCTGCGGGCCGCTCCCCATCGCGTCCTCGATGGTGCGGAAGGGGGTGTTGTATCCGGCTCTGCCCGCCAGATGTGGCTTGAAGGTCTGCGCCACCTTCGCCTCGTACAGCTCCTTGAAGCGCTCCACCGCCTGCTGCGAACTGTCGGCGATCAGCAGCCCGCCCGACCCGGCGGCGACATGGGCCCGCGCCGGGTCGTGCCCGTACTCCTCGAATTTCTCGCGGTAGTGGGCGATCAGCGCCGCATACGCCTCGCGCGGCTGGACGGCGTTGGCGGTGAAGAGCGGATCACCGTGGCGGGCCGCCAGTTCGGGGGAGTTGAGGCTGGTCGCCGAGCCGTGCCAGATGCGCGGGACCCCGTCGTACGGACGCGGGAGGGTCGTAGCCCCGTGCAGAGCGGGCCTGAACTCACCTTCCCAGTCGATCTCCTCCTCGCTCCAGAGCCGGCGCAGCAGCTCGTACTTCTCCTTCTGGAGGTCCCACTGCCGCTCCTCGTCGAGCCCGAAGAGGTCGAAGTGCCCGGCCTCCGCCCCCTTGCCGACGACCAGCTCGATACGGCCCCGCGACAGCTGGTCCAGGGTCGCGTAGTCCTCGGCGACCCGGACCGGATCGAGGATCGCCACGACCGTGACGCCGGTCAGCAGTCTGATCCTGGAGGTGCGGGCGGCGAGGGCGCCCAGCACCACCGTCGGGCTGGACGACAGAAAGGGCCCCGCGTGCCGCTCGCCGACCGCGTACCCGTCGAAGCCGAGCTGCTCGGCCGCCACGCCGACATCGACGACCTCGGCCAACCGGTCCGCTGCGGAGGGCAGTTCACCGGTCAGCGGGTGCGGGGCGTGGCTGATGAGGGAGAGCACTTGAAACTTCATGGTGCAACTCTGGTCGCCGCACATTGCGGCACTGTGGCAGCCGTGTGGCAGCAGTGAGGGGCGGCCCCGGAGGACCGCCCCTCACCGCTGCGGTGTTTCAGCGTGCTGCCGTTGTCAGCACGTCGGTTCTCCGCGCGTGGCCGCTACTTCTTGCCGAGCACGTCCTCGACCTTCGCCCGGACGTCGTCCGTGGCCAGGCCCCGGATGGTCAGCGTCGTACGGCGGCGCAGCACGTCGTCGGCCGTCTCGGCCCACTCGTGGTCGCGTGCGTAGACGACCTGCGCCCATATCTCCGGGGCGTCCGGGTGGACCCGTTCGGCCAGCGCCGGGTCCTCGTTCGCCAGCCGCGCGATGTCGAAGGAGAGCGAGCCGTAGTGCGTGGCCAGGTGGCGGGCCGTGTCCGCCGCCATGCGCGGCCCCGGCGTCCCGCCGTCCACAAGAAGCCGGTGCGCGACCGCGTGCGGGTTGGCGATGCCGGGCAGCGGCTGCTTCTTCGGCAGGTGCGAGATCGGCTCCATGTCGTCGCCGAGCGGGTGGCCGGGCAGTGCGGCCAGCTTGTTCATGACCGTACGGCCGATGTGCCGGAAGGTCGTCCACTTGCCGCCCGCCACCGAGAGCATCCCGCCGCGCCCCTCGGTGACGACCGTCTCGCGCTTGGCCTTCGAGGTGTCACCGGGGCCGCCCGGCAGCACCCGCAGTCCGGCGAAGGAGTACGTGATCAGATCACGCGAGAGCTGCTGGTCCCGTACGGAGAAGGCGGCCTCGTCCAGGATCTGGGTGATGTCCTTCTCGTTGACCGAGACATCGGCCGGGTCGCCCTCGTACTCCTCGTCGGTGGTCCCGAGCAGCAGCTGGTCCTCCCAGGGGAGGGCGAAGGTGATCCGGTACTTGTCGATCGGCGTCGCCAGCGCGGCACGCCAGGGCGCGGTGCGCTTGAGCACCAGGTGCGCGCCCTTGGAGAGCCGGATGGAGGGCGCCGCGTTCGGGTCCTCCAGCTTGCGCAGGTGGTCGACCCAGGGGCCGGTGGCGTTCAGTACGAGCCGGGCGCTGACGCCGAACTCGCTGCCGTCAAGACGGTCCTTCAGCTCCGCGCCGGTCACCCGGCCCCGGGTGAAGCGCAGCCCGGTGACCTCCGCGTGGTTGAGCACGGTGGCGCCGGACTCGACGGCGGCGCGCACCGTCATCAGGGCCATCCGCGAGTCGTTCATCTGGTCGTCGCCGTAGACCGCGACGGCCTTGAGGTTGTCGGTCCGCAGCTCGGGCACGTCGCGCTGCGCCTTCGCCGCGGAGATGACGTGGCCGACACCGTCGCCGAAGGCGGAGAGCGCGGAGTAGGCGAAGACGCCCGCACCGAGCTTGGCCGCGCCGTGCGGGCCACCCTTGTACACCGGCAGGTAGAACGTCAGCGGGTTGGCCAGGTGCGGGGCCACGTCACGGGAGACGGCGCGGCGCTCGAAGTGGTTCTCCGCGACCAGCTTCACGGCCCCCGTCTGGAGGTAGCGGAGGCCGCCGTGCAGCAGCTTGGAGGAAGCGGACGATGTGGCGCCGGCGAAGTCACCGGCGTCCACCAGGGCCACCCGCAGCCCGGACTGCGCGGCGTGCCAGGCGGTGGAGATGCCCAGGATTCCGCCGCCGATCACCAGGAGGTCGTACGTCGCCTTGGAAAGCTGCTCCCGAGTCTCGGCGCGGCTCGGAAGGGAGCCGGAGGCCGGGTGCGTCCCGAGGGCCGGGACGCTCTGCAGGGTGGTCATATTGGTTACTCCTCGTCTTCGAGCCAGCCCATGGTCCGCTGTACGGCCTTGAGCCAGTTCTTGTACTCGCGGTCACGGACGGCCGCGTCCATCCGGGGTGTCCACTCGGCGGCCCTGCGCCAGTTGGCACGCAGTGCGTCGGTGTCCGGCCAGAAGCCGACGGCGAGACCGGCGGCGTAGGCAGCGCCGAGGCAGGTCGTCTCGGCCACCATCGGGCGCACCACCGGCGCGTCCAGGAAGTCGGAGAGCGTCTGCATCAGCAGGTTGTTGGAGGTCATTCCGCCGTCGACCTTGAGCGCGGTCAGCTCGACGCCGGAGTCCTTGGTCATGGCGTCGCTGATCTCACGCGTCTGCCAGGCGGTGGCCTCAAGAACGGCACGGGCGATGTGCGCCTTGGTGACGTAACGGGTCAGACCGGCGATCACACCGCGCGCGTCGGGACGCCAGTACGGGGCGAACAGACCGGAGAAGGCCGGTACGAAGTACGCGCCGCCGTTGTCCTCGACCGACGATGCCAGCGTCTCGACCTCGGCGGCACTGTTGATCATGCCCATCTGGTCGCGCAGCCACTGGACGAGCGAGCCCGTGACGGCGATCGACCCCTCCAGGGCGTACACCGGCTTCTGGTCGCCGATCTGGTAGCCGACGGTCGTCAGCAGGCCGTTGTACGAGTTGACGGGCGTGTCACCGGTGTTCATGAGCATGAAGGTGCCGGTGCCGTACGTCGACTTGGCCTCGCCCTCGGAGAAACAGGTCTGGCCGAACAGGGCCGCCTGCTGGTCGCCGAGCGCGGAAGCGACCGGGACACCGGCCAGCACGCCCGCGCTGGCCGTGCCGTACACCTCGGCGGACGAGCGGATCTCCGGCAGAACGGACTCCGGGATGCCGATGGAGGCGAGGATCTTCGGGTCCCACTCCATCTTGTGCAGGTTCATCAGGAGCGTGCGGGAGGCGTTGGTGACGTCCGTGACGTGGACACCGCCGTTCACCCCGCCCGTCAGGTTCCAGATGACCCAGGAGTCCATGGTGCCGAAGAGGATGTCGCCGGCCTCCGCGCGCTCGCGCAGCCCATCGACGTTGTCCAGCAGCCAGCGGATCTTCGGCCCTGCGAAGTACGAGGCCAGCGGCAGACCGGTCTCGCGGCGGAAGCGGTCCTGGCCGACGTTGCGGCCGAGTTCGCGGCAGAGCGCGTCGGTGCGGGTGTCCTGCCAGACGATGGCGTTGTGGACGGGCTCACCGGTGTTCTTGTCCCAGAGCAGCGTGGTCTCGCGCTGGTTGGTGATGCCGATGGCCTTGACGTCGGCCGCTGTGATGCCGGCCTTGTTGACCGCGCTGCCCACGACTTCCTGGACGTTGGTCCAGATCTCGGCGGCGTCGTGCTCGACCCAGCCGGGCTTGGGGAAGATCTGCTCGTGTTCCTTCTGGTCGACGGCGACGATCCGTCCGTCCCGGTCGAAGACGATGCAGCGGCTGGAGGTGGTGCCCTGGTCGATGGCCGCGATGAACGGCCCGGTGGTGTGAGCGTCAGTGGTCACGGTGTGCTCCGAAAGTCTGAAGGGTTGGTCGACGGTGCCGGTGCCGGGAGCTCACGCGAAGGCGAGGTTGTACAGACCGCCTGCGAGAGCGCCGCCTATGAGGGGGCCCGCCACGGGTATCCACGCGTAGCTCCAGTCCGAGCTGCCCTTGTGGGGGAGCCGCAGCAGGGAGTGGACGATACGCGGGCCGAGGTCGCGGACCGGGTTGATGGCGTAACCGGTCGGACCGCCGAGCGAGAGCCCGATGGACACGACGACCAGCGAGGTGATCAGAGCGCCGATGATGCTCAGGCCCTTGCCGTCCGCGCTGAGGCCCTGGGTCAGGATCGCCAGGACGAGGACCATGGTGCCGATGATCTCGGTGGCCAGGTTCTGCACGACGTTGCGGATCTCGGGCGCGGTGAAGAAGACACCGCCCACCGGGCCGGGGCCCGGCTCGCTCTTCGTGAGGCCCTTGTCCTGCGCCGCGATCTCCGGGTCCCTGAGATGGGCCTGGAAGTGTCCGTAGTACGCCACCCAGACCAGGGTCGCACCGATCATGGCGCCGAGCAGCTGGGAGCCGAGGTACAGGGGTACGTCACCCCACGGGGTGTCGCCCTTGATGGCCAGGCCTATGGTCACGGCCGGGTTCAGATGCGCGCCGGAGACGCCGGTGGAGATGTAGGCGGCGGTCAGTACGGCGAATCCCCAGCCGAACGTGACGGCCAGCCAGCCCGCGTCCTTGGCCTTGGAGCGCTTGAGTGTGACGGCGGCGCACACACCGGCGCCGAGCAGTACGAGTACGGCGGTCCCGATGGTCTCGCCGATGAAGATGTCGGAGCTGGACACCCGCGACTCCTTTGTCCTTCGTCCAGGGGAAGCCGGACACCGGTTTCCTCCGGTCGTCCGCGCCCTCAGGTGAGGGCGTTGCCGGCCCTTTGGCACTGTCACACCTTAACGCGTATTTCCGTTAAGTGTTCGACAATGCCGACCGATGAACGGCAGTTTTGTCCTGCGGTCGGTAAACGTCAAGGGGCTGTGACGTGAAACTCGATGAGCGGTTTCCGTCGGAGCCGTGCCGGCGCGCGGCCGGGACGGAAAAGGCGCCCCGGACCCGTATCCGCGGCGGCGCCTCAGAAGCGGCCGGCGCCCAGATCGCGCGAGACGGAGCGGGCGCAGTCGCGCACCGCGGCCACCAGTTCCGGGCGGAGCTCCCCGTCCACGCAGACCCGCTCGACCGCACCGGTCACCGCGATGGCGCCCAGCGGCATCCTGCGCCGGTCGTGGATGGGGGCGGCCACCGACGCCACGCCCTCCCAGGTCTCCTCGATGTCCGAACCCCAGCCGCGCGCCCTGGTCAGGTCGAGCACCGACTCGAACTGCTCCGGGTCGCTGATCGTGCGGGGAGTGAAAATCTGCCGCTCGGTCTCCAGGGCCTCGCTGTGCGCCACCGGGTCGTACGCCGAGAGCACCTTGCCCAGGGCGCTGGAGTGCAGTGGCTGCATGGCTCCGACCTCCAGCACCTGCCGGCTGTCGTCGGGGCGGAAGACATGGTGGACGATCAGGACGCCGCGCTGGTGCAGCACGCCCAGATAGACGCTCTCACCGCTGGAGCGGGCCAGGTCGTCGGTCCAGACGAGGGCGCGCGCCCGCAACTCGTGCACGTCCAGGTAGCTGTTGCCCAGGCGCAGCAGTTCGGCCCCCAGCTGATAGCGCCCGGATGCCGGGTCCTGCTCCACGAAACCCTCCTGCTGGAGGGTGCGCAGGATGCCGTGGGCGGTGCCTTTGGCCAGGTCGAGGGAGGAGGCGATGTCGGAGAGGCCGAGCCGCCGCTCGCCGCCCGCGAGCAGCCTCAGCATCGCAGCCGCCCGCTCCAGGGACTGAATGTTCTTCGCCATTGCTGGGCCACCCTCCACACTGTTCGGCAATGCTGAACACTATCGGTCCATGTCGACCCAGTGTCACGCGGAGTGCGGCCGGGCGATACCGGATCCGACCCGCGGCCCTGCGGTGGCAGGGGCGTCCGTCCCGTGGGACACCTGCCCCTATCGGTGCCGTCCCCGTTAGGCTGGCCTGGTGCGCCATCCTGCCGGAAGGCGCAAAGCCGACAGCCGTCGCATCCCAGGGAGTACATTCCATGGCCTCGTCGCCAACCCCTTCCGCTGACAGCCGGACCCGAGCTGACGCCCTCCGAGAGGCACTGGCCACCCGTGTGGTGGTGGCCGACGGTGCGATGGGCACGATGCTGCAGGCGCAGGATCCCACTCTTGAGGACTTCCAGCAGCTGGAGGGCTGCAACGAGATCCTGAACGTGACCAGGCCGGACATCGTCCGCTCGGTGCACGAGGAGTACTTCGCTGTCGGCGTCGACTGTGTGGAGACGAACACCTTCGGCGCGAACCACTCGGCGGCGAACGAGTACGAGATCGCCGACCGGATCACCGAGCTGTCCGAGGCGGGCGCCCGCATCGCCCGCGAGGTGGCCGACGAGTTCGGCGCGAAGGACGGCCGCCAGCGCTGGGTCCTCGGCTCGATCGGCCCCGGCACCAAGCTGCCGTCGCTCGGCCACACCACGTACGACGTCCTGCGGGACGGCTACCAGCAGAACGCCGAGGGACTGCTCGCCGGCGGGGCGGACGCCCTGATCGTGGAGACCACCCAGGACCTGCTGCAGACCAAGTCGAGCCTGATCGGCGCACGCCGGGCGATGGACGCCCTCGGTGTCAGCGTGCCGCTGATCTGCTCACTCGCCTTCGAGACGACCGGCGTCATGCTGCTCGGCTCCGAGATCGGCGCCGCGCTGACCGCGCTGGAGCCCCTGGGTATCGACCTGATCGGGCTGAACTGCTCGACGGGCCCGGCCGAGATGAGCGAGCACCTGCGCTATCTGGCCCGCCACTCGCGTACACCGCTGATGTGCATGCCGAACGCCGGGCTGCCCGTGCTGACCAAGGACGGCGCGCACTTCCCGCTCGGCCCCGAGGGACTGGCGGACGCGCAGGAAGCATTCGTGACCGACTACGGCCTGTCCCTGATCGGCGGCTGCTGCGGTACGACGCCCGAGCATCTGCGCCAGGTCGTCGACCGGGCCAGCGCCCTCACCCCCACCGCTCGCGAGCCGCGCCCCGAGCCGGGTGCCGCGTCGCTGTATCAGACGGTGCCGTTCCGTCAGGACACGGCGTATATGGCGATCGGTGAGCGGACGAATGCCAACGGCAGTAAGAAGTTCCGCGAGGCGATGCTGGAGGCGCGTTGGGACGACTGTGTGGAGATGGCGCGCGATCAGATCCGTGAGGGCGCGCACATGCTGGATCTGTGTGTCGACTATGTGGGCCGTGATGGTGTGGCCGACATGAGCGAGCTGGCGGGCCGTTTCGCCACCGCGTCCACGTTGCCGATCGTGCTGGACTCCACGGAACTGCCTGTGCTGCGGGCGGGTTTGGAGAAGCTGGGCGGTCGTGCGGTCCTGAACTCGGTCAATTACGAGGACGGTGACGGGCCGGAGTCCCGTTTCGCGAAGGTGACCGCGCTGGCGGTCGAGCACGGTGCCGCGCTGATCGCGCTGACGATCGATGAGGAGGGTCAGGCGCGCACGGTCGAGCACAAGGTCGCTGTCGCGGAGCGGCTGATCGAGGACCTGACCGGTAACTGGGGGGTGCGCGAGTCGGACATTCTCATCGACACGCTGACCTTCACGATCTGCACGGGTCAGGAGGAGTCGAGGGGCGACGGCGTCGCCACCATCGAGGCCATCCGCGAGCTGAAGCGCCGGCATCCGGACGTCCAGACCACGCTGGGTCTGTCGAACATTTCCTTCGGTCTCAACCCGGCTGCCCGGGTGGTGCTGAACTCGGTGTTCCTGGATGAGTGTGTGAAGGCGGGGCTGGATTCGGCGATCGTGCATGCGTCGAAGATCCTGCCGATCGCCCGCCTGGAGGAGGAGCAGGTCAAGGTCGCCCTCGACCTGATCTACGACCGGCGGGCTGAGGGCTATGACCCGTTGCAGAAGCTGATGGAGCTTTTCGAGGGCGTCAACATGAAGTCCATGAAGCAGGGCAGGGCCGAGGAGCTCATGGCTCTCCCGCTGGACGAGCGGTTGCAGCGCAGGATCATCGACGGGGAGAAGAACGGTCTGGAGGCCGACCTGGATGAGGCGTTGCAGACCCGGCCGGCTCTGGAGATCGTCAATGACACCTTGCTGGAGGGTATGAAGGTTGTCGGTGAGCTTTTCGGGTCGGGGCAGATGCAGTTGCCGTTCGTGCTCCAGTCGGCTGAGGTGATGAAGAGTGCGGTGGCTCATCTGGAGCCGCACATGGAGAAGACCGATGATGACGGCAAGGGCACGATCGTCCTGGCCACCGTCCGTGGTGACGTGCATGACATCGGTAAGAACCTCGTCGACATCATTCTGACGAACAATGGCTACAACGTCGTCAACCTCGGTATCAAGCAGCCTGTCTCGGCGATCCTGGAAGCGGCGGAGGAGCACAAGGCCGACGTCATCGGGATGTCCGGTCTCCTGGTGAAGTCGACTGTGATCATGAAGGAGAACCTCCAGGAGCTCAACCAGCGCAAGATGGCTGCCGATTTCCCCGTCATCCTCGGCGGCGCGGCCCTGACCAGGGCGTATGTCGAGCAGGATCTTCACGAGATCTACGAGGGCGAGGTCCGCTATGCGCGGGATGCTTTCGAGGGTCTGCGGTTGATGGATGCGCTGATCGGTGTCAAGCGGGGTGTGCCGGGTGTGGTGCTGCCCGAGCTCAAGCAGCGGCGGGTGCCGAAGCGGGATACGGCTGCTGTTCTGGAGGTGGAGGAGGCGCAGGGGCCTGTCCGCTCGGATGTGGCCACCGACAATCCGGTCCCGGAGCCGCCGTTCTGGGGTACCCGTGTCGTCAAGGGGATCCAGCTCAAGGAGTATGCGTCCTGGCTGGACGAGGGCGCGCTGTTCAAGGGGCAGTGGGGTCTGAAGGAGGCCCGTAAGGGTGAGGGTCCCACGTATGAGGAGCTGGTGGAGACCGAGGGCCGGCCGCATCTGCGGGGGTGGCTGGACCAGCTGCACACCAAGAACATGCTCGAAGCGGCAGTGGTCTACGGCTACTTCCCTTGTGTCTCCAAGGGCGACGATCTGATCCTCCTGAATGAGGACGGCAGTGAGCGGACCCGTTTCTCCTTCCCGCGTCAGCGCCGTGGCCGCAGGCTCTGTCTGGCGGATTTCTTCCGCCCCGAGGAGTCCGGCGAGACCGATGTGATCGGTCTCCAGGTGGTCACGGTCGGCTCGCGGATCGGTGAGGCAACCGCCGAGCTGTTCGAGGCCAACTCCTACCGCGACTACCTCGAACTCCACGGCCTCTCCGTCCAGTTGGCCGAAGCCCTCGCCGAGTACTGGCACGCACGAGTCCGCTCCGAACTCGGCTACGCGGGCGAGGACCCCTCCGACGTCCAGGACATGTTCGCCCTGAAGTACCGCGGTGCGCGCTTCTCGCTCGGCTACGGCGCCTGCCCGGATCTGGAGGACCGGGCGAAGATCGCCGAACTGCTCCAGCCCGAGCGGATCGGCGTACACCTCTCCGAGGAGTTCCAACTGCACCCCGAGCAGTCCACCGACGCGATCGTGATCCACCACCCCGAGGCGAAGTACTTCAACGCCCGGTAGACCCGGTAGCCCGCTACCGGGCGCGGGTGCGCCGCATCGCAGCGCGCGCCGGACCGTCCCGACGTACACTGGTCGGTCCGGTGCAGGCCGGTTGCCTTCCCAGCAGGGCGGGCGACCGGCCTTCGTGTCCCTCCAGGAGGTGTCCCCGTATGACCAGTACGGTCGCCGCGCTCAACACCCGTATGGCCGAAGGCGCAGCTCTGCAGGCGGTCCTGCTCGACATGGACGGCACGCTGGTGGACACCGAGGGCATCTGGTGGGACGCCGAGGTGGAGGTCTTCGCGGACCTCGGCCACCGGCTCGACGAACGCTGGCGCGACACCGTGGTGGGCGGGCCGATGACCCGCAGTGCGGGATACCTCATCGAGGTCACCGGCGCGGACATCGCGCTCCCCGAGCTGACCACGCTGCTCAACGACCGGTTCGAGGCGCGGATCTCGGGCGGGGTGCCGCTGATGCCCGGGGCGCTGCGGCTGCTCACCGAGCTGGCCGCCCACGGTGTGCCCACGGCCCTGGTCTCCGCCTCGCACCGGCGGATCATCGACCGGGTCCTCAAGTCGCTCGGCCCGGACAACTTCTCCCTGACCATCGCGGGCGACGAGGTGGCGCGGACGAAACCGCACCCGGACCCCTATCTCGCCGCCGCCGCGGGCCTGGACGCCGATCCGGCGCGCTGCGCGGTCATCGAGGACACCGCGACCGGAGTGGCGGCGGCGGAGGCTGCGGGCTGCCGTGTGGTGGCTGTGCCCTCCGTGGCGCCCATCGCCGCAGCGGACGGCCGGGTAGTCGTCGGATCTCTGGAAGAAGTCGATCTGGGCTTTCTCAGGGCACTGGTCAACGGAATGCACCGAGCCGGATACTGACCGTGTTCCTTTCGTTTTGAAGGGAATCGGCGCCTGTCATCCACCTGCATTTACGTGAGCATGAAGAGTGGCTTGATGCTTTACGAAAGGCGGGGTCGAAGTGACGTTCATCACCTGACGAAACGTCGACACGGGGGCATTTGCGTGCTGCGAGTGCCGCATCGCCGTTCAGCACATGCCCATGTGTCCCGATTGGTGAAGCGGTGTACGAATCATTTCGGTGGTCGGATATTGACGCTCCGCTATCCGTGAAGATGGTGTGGATCCCACCCAAGTCGCCCCCGGTCCAGGTTTCCTGACGTTCCCCACTAATCTCATGGCGAGAACTTCGCCGTACACTTCTGTGCCCCCGGTGCCCACCAAGCGGCCGGGATCACTGGACTGATCGCTCTGTACCCGGCCCGATCGCCCCGCCCCGATCGGGCGGCAGCGGCGGAGTGTCTGTACATCGCTGTATCCCAGTGCCGGATGAGGAGAACGTCCAGAATGAACCGCAAGACTCTGGTGCTGCCGGCGATAGTGTGCCTGCTCGCTCCGGTACTCGCCGCGTGCGGCAGCACAGGCAGCGGCGGCGACGGCGGCAAAGCCATCGTCGTGGGCACGACGGACTTCATCGAGTCCGGCAACAAGGCTCCGGCTCCTCTCGACCCCGCCTACACCTATGACACCGGCGTCTGGAACTTCCTGCGCCCGACACTCCAGTCACTCATGGCGATGCCGCGTGGTGGCGGCCTGCCGGTGCCGGACGCCGCCAGCGACTGCCGTTTCACGGACACCGAGAACGAGAGCTACCGCTGCAAGCTCCGCAGCGGCCTCCAGTTCGCCAACGGCGACCCCCTCACGGCCGCCGATGTGAAGTACTCGATGGAACGCGTCACCAAGATCGATGACCCGAACGGCCCGGCCGGTCTGCTGGAGAACATCGACACCATCGAGGCCGTCAACTCTCACGAGCTGGTCTTCCACCTCAAGACGCCCGACGCCACCTTCCCGTACAAGCTGGCGACGCCTGCCGCGGGCATCGTGGAGAAGAAGGAGTACGCGCCGAACAAGCTGCGCAAGGGCTTCGTGATCGACGGCTCCGGCCCGTACACCTTCAAGGCGGTGGTCAGCAACAACCGCCTGCAGAAGGCCATCTTCACCAAGAACCCCCACTACAAGGGGTCGCTGAAGCTGCAGAACGACAAGGTCGAGATCGATTCCTTCAAGGACGCCGCGGCCATGGGCTCCGCGCTGAAGTCCGCGAAGATCGACATGATGGCCCGCACGCTCTCCCCGGAGCAGATCAAGCAGTTCTCGGACGGTTCGTCGCCGAACATCAACTTCGTCGAGAGCCCCGGCCTGGAGATCCGCTACCTCGCCTTCAACACCAATGACCCGGCGGTGAAGAACAAGGCGGTCCGCCAGGCGATGGCCGCGCTCGTCGACCGCGGTCAGATCGCCAGCCGGGTGTACGGCGCCACCTCCGACCCGCTCTACTCGCTGATCCCCACCGGCATCGGCGGACACACGAATTCGTTCTTCAACAAGTACGGCGATCCGAGCAAGTCCGAGGCCGCCCAGATCCTGCACTCCGCCGGGATCACCAACAAGGTCCGGCTGACCCTGGACTACACGAGCGACCACTACGGGCCGGGTACGGCGAAGGAGTTCGCGCTGCTCAAGCAGCAGCTGAACGACTCAGGGCTGTTCGACGTGAAGACCCAGGGCCACAAGTGGGCGCAGTTCCGCCCCGACGAGGTGAAGGGCGACTACGCGGTCTACGGCATGGGCTGGTTCCCGGACTTCCCCGACGCGGACAACTTCATCTCGCCGTTCCTCAGCAAGGGCAACTTCCTCAACTCGCCCTACGTGAACACCACCATCCGCGACAAGTACATCCCGGACTCCCGGCGCGCCGCGGACCGCACCACGGCGGTGGTCCCGCTCCAGAAGATCCAGGACATCGTCGCGGACGACGTTCCCGTGCTGCCGCTCTGGCAGGGCAAGCAGTATGTGGCGGCCCGGGACGACCTGACCGGAGCGGAGTGGGCGCTGAGCAACTCCTCCGCCCTGCAGATCTGGGAGCTCGCCCGCGGCGTCAGCTGACCGGCCGGCGGCAGCACACCGGCCGGTGTGCTGCCGCCCGGAGCCGCCCCGATGGGTCGCGGGCGGCCCGGAGGACCGGCGGGCGGGGCCCGGGAGCTACTGCTGGGCCCCCGGGCGTACCAGACCGCTCTCGTACGCGTAGACCGCTGCCTGGACCCGGTCGCGCAGCCCCAGCTTGGTCAGCACGTGACCCACATGCGTCTTCACCGTGGTCTCGCTGACGAACAGATCGGCGGCGATCTCGGCGTTGGACAGACCCCGCGCGACCAGCTTGAGGACTTCCACCTCGCGCTCGGTCAGCGTGTGCAGCGTGTCCGGAACGGGATCCTCGCCGGACGGCAGATGGTCCGCGTACTTGTCGAGCAGCCGGCGGGTGATGCTCGGCGCGAGCATCGCCTCGCCCCCGGCCACCACCCGGATCGCCTGGACCAGCTCATTGGCGGGCGCGTCCTTGAGCAGGAAACCGCTCGCGCCGGCCCGCAGGGCCTCCACGACGTACTCGTCCAGGTCGAAAGTGGTCAGGACCAGGACCTTCGCCGGGCCGTCCCGGCCGGGGCCGGTGATCTGGCGGGTGGCCTCGACCCCGTCCATCCGGGGCATCCGGATGTCCATCAGCACCACATCGGGCTGCAACGCCCGGACCTGGTCGAGGGCCTGGAGGCCGTCCCCGGCCTCACCGACCACCGCCAGGTCCTGCTCGGCCTCCAGAATCATCCGGAAACCGGTGCGCAGCAGCGGCTGGTCATCGACCAGTAGGACGCGGATCGCCACGGGAACTCCTTCGCTAGACCGGCCCCATTCTGCCCTGACCGGCCCACCGGGACGCCGCAGGGCGTACCGGGGGAGTCCCGGACGGATCAGGCACAGCGCCGAAGGGGCCCGCCGGATCTCACCGCTCCGCGGCCGCGCCGGACACCTCGGCCCCGGCCCCGCGCACCACTTCCAGGGGGTAGACCGGCGGGGTGCCGCCGAATTCCGGACAGACCGCCTGGTGGTCGCACCAGCCGCAGAGCTTCGTCGGCCGCGGCTGCCAGTCGCCGCTCTCCGTGGCCTTCCTGATCGCGTCCCACAGCGCCAGCAGCTTGCGCTCGACCCGCTCCAGATCGCCTTCGACCGGGTCGTACGTCACCACGTCGCCGCTCCCCAGATACACCAGCTGGAGCCGGCGCGGCAGGATGCCCTTCAGCCGCCACACGACCAGCGCGTAGAACTTCATCTGGAAGAGCGCGCCCTCCGCGAACTGCGGGCGCGGCGCCTTGCCCGTTTTGTAGTCGACGATCCGGACCTCGCCGGTCGGCGCCACATCGACCCGGTCGATGATCCCGCGCAGCCGCAGCCCCGACGCCAGCTCCGTCTCGATGAACAGCTCCCGCTCGGCCGGTTCGAGCCGCGTCGGGTCCTCCAGCGTGAACCACCGCTCGACCAGCGCCTCGGCCTCCGAGAGCCACTTCGCCAGCTGCTCGCCCCCGGGGTCGTCCGCGAACAGCTCGCCCAGCTCCGGCTTGGCCGACAGAAGGCGGTCCCACTGGCCGGGGACCATGCCCCGGGCGCGCGGAACCGTCCGCTCCGCCGCCGGGTCGTCGAACATCCGCTCCAGCACCGCATGCACCAGAGTGCCGCGCGTCGCCGCAGGACTGGGCTTCTCCGGCAGCTTGTCGATCACCCGGAACCTGTACAGCAGCGGACACTGCATGAAGTCACTCGCCCGCGACGGCGAGAGTGAAGTGGGCTGCTGGGCGGTAGTCATGTCCAAGACCCTACGACCCGCCACTGACAACGATCCGCATACCATCGACGGTGGACCTCCTCACCCTGCATGATCAGGACACCGTGGAAAGCGGTGTCTGGACCGGCGACGGTGCGGAGGAACGCATTCGAACGACATGAACGACATGAACGACATGAAGGGACACCGTGGACGAGAGCGGCGACAGCGGGCGCCCGCAGCCCGGCGCGGACGGGTCGGGGCCCGGCCCCGCGCCCGACGGCGGCAAACCGCAGCGCCGCCGGGACGCACCGGGCGGCGGCATCCTGATGGGCCGCCCCTTCGGAGTCCCGGTGTACGTCGCCCCCAGCTGGTTCCTGGTGGCAGCCCTCATCACCTGGGTCTTCGGCGGCCAGCTCGACCGGATCCTCCCCGAACTGGGCAACGTCCGGTATCTGGTCTCCCTCTTCTTCGCGGTCGCCTTCTACGCCTCCGTACTGGTCCACGAACTGGCCCACACCGTCGCCGCACTGCGGTTCAAGCTGCCGGTGCGCCGCATCCAGCTCCAGTTCTTCGGCGGTGTCTCGGAGATCGAGAAGGAATCCGACACCCCGGGACGCGAGTTCATCCTGGCCTTCGTCGGACCGCTGCTCTCGCTGATCCTCTCCGGCCTCTTCTACCTCGGGATGAAGGCGGTGGAGCCCGGTACGGTCCCCGGAGTGCTGCTGGCCGGCCTGATGATCTCCAACCTCATCGTGGCGGTCTTCAACCTGCTGCCCGGGCTTCCGCTGGACGGCGGCCGGATGCTCCGCGCGGTCGTCTGGAAGATCACCGGCAAGCCGATGAGCGGCACCATCGCCGCCGCCTGGTTCGGCCGCCTGCTCGCCGTCTCGGTCCTGATCGGCCTCCCGCTGCTCACCCACACCGGCTCCGACGCCGACGTGGGCGGCATGGAGACGGTCATGGACGCACTGCTCGCCGCGATCCTCGCCGCGATCATCTGGACCGGCGCGGGCAACAGCCTGCGGATGGCCAGGCTCCGCGAACACCTCCCCGAACTCCGCGCCCGTACGCTCACCCGGCGCGCCGTCCCCGTGGAGACGACGACACCGCTCTCCGAGGCGCTGCGCAGGGCCAATGACGCCGGTGCCCGCGCACTGGTCGTCGTGGACAGCCAGGGCGACCCGACCGCCCTGGTCAGGGAAGCGGCCATCGTCGGAGTGCCGGAGCACCGGCGCCCCTGGGTCGCGGTCAGCGGACTCGCCCAGGACCTCACCGAGGGGATGCGGGTGCCGGCCGAGCTGGCGGGCGAGGCGCTCCTCGACAAGCTGCGGGCCAGTCCGGCCACCGAGTACCTGGTGGTCGAGGAGACCGGCGCGATCTACGGAGTCCTCTCCACCGCCGACGTCGAACGGGCATTCGTCCAGGCGATGGCGCGACCCGGTTCCTGAGGCCGGTAGTCTGCTCGTATGTCCGAACCGACCGGTGCCGCCCGCCGACGTGGGCCCTTCAAAGTCGGGGACCAGGTCCAGCTCACCGACCCCAAGGGACGCCACTACACCTTCACGCTCGAAGCCGGGAAGAACTTCCACACCCACAAGGGTTCTTTCCCGCACGACGAGCTGATCGGTGCTCCCGAGGGCAGTGTTGTCCGTACCACGGGAAACGTCGCCTACCTCGCGCTGCGCCCCCTGCTCCCCGATTTCGTCCTGTCCATGCCCCGCGGCGCCGCCGTGGTCTACCCCAAGGACGCGGGCCAGATCCTGGCCTTCGGGGACATCTTCCCCGGCGCACGCGTCGTCGAGGCGGGTGTGGGGTCCGGCGCGCTCAGCAGCTTCCTGCTGCGTGCCATCGGCGAGCAGGGGATGCTGCACTCGTACGAGCGCCGCGAGGACTTCGCGGAGATCGCCACGCAGAACGTGGAGCGCTACTTCGGCGGTCCGCACCCCGCCTGGCAGCTCACCGTCGGTGACCTCCAGGACAACCTCTCCGACACGGACGTCGACCGTGTGGTGCTGGACATGCTCGCCCCCTGGGAGTGCCTGGACGCCGTCTCCAAGGCGCTCGTCCCCGGCGGCATCCTCTGCTGCTACGTGGCCACCACCACCCAGCTCTCGCGCACCGTCGAGTCGATCAGGGAGATCGGCTGCTTCGCCGAGCCGCAGCCCTGGGAGTCCATGGTCCGCAACTGGCACGTCGAGGGGCTGGCCGTCCGCCCGGACCACCGGATGATCGGCCACACCGGCTTCCTCGTCACCGCCCGCCGTCTCGCCGACGGTGTGGAGGCCCCGCTGCGCCGCCGCCGGCCGTCCAAGGGCGCGTACGGCGAGGACTACAGCGGTCCCGGAAAGAGCACCGCCCAGCCGAAGGCCGCAGTCGAGAGCGACTCGGCCGAGAGCGAATCGACCGGTTCCGACGAGATCGTCTGACCCGGACAACGCACCGGCGCCGCCGCGTAGTTCCCCGAGCACACCGGGGAACTGCGCGACGGCTTCTTTACGTTGACCTTACGGACCCCGGCGTTCCGATCCCCTGTGACGTGTGGCACTATTCTGGCCACCCCCTCCGGCACTGCCCCACAGGAGACCTCTCGCGTGCAGCCCTCCGCGCTCCCGGACCTCGTACTCCCGGACCTCGCGCACAACAGGACCAGTCCGGTCCACTGGCTCGCCACGGCCACCGCGATGGCCGGCGTCGTCGCACTGGCGGGCGTCCTCACGCCCGATCCGGCCACCGCGTCCCAGCCCGGCGGCAGACCGGCCCGCACGCACACGGCCGCGCCGAACCCGGCGGCCGTGACCTTCCCGCTGAAGTGCGGAGGGGCGGGGACCACCGTCACCGGGAAGGCGTCCGGCGACCTCGACGGGGACGGCAGCTCCGAAACGGTGGCCGCGGTGCGCTGCGACGCCGGATCGGGCACACCCCCCAGCGGGATCTACGTGCTCACCCGGCCGGGGACCGGTGACGGCCCGCCCCGGATCGTCGCGACACTGATCAGCCCGGCCGAGCAGCAGACCGTGGGCGCGCTCGCCGTGCGGGACGGCGCGGTGACCGCGACGCTCCTCGGCTACTCCTCGCCCGATGTGCCGCGCTCGAATCCGGACGTGCGGCAGCAGGCCAAGTGGCGCTGGCAGGGCGGCGAGTTCGTACGCTCGGCGCCCTCCCAGGCGCGGAGCGTCTGACGGCGGTGGGCCCGGCGGCGGGCGTATGCCGACGGCGTGTACGTGGCGTACCTGAGGATGCGGCGCGCGCGATGACCTACTCGGCAGCGGGCCCGTAGACCTCGACGCTGTCCGAAACGCGACGTACATGGATGCAGTCGCCCGGACACTCCTTGGCCGAGTCCACCACGTCCTGGAGGAGCGGCAGCGGCACGGGCGTTGTGGCGCCGACGGCCTGGAGCAGCTCGTCGTCGGCGCTCTTCACATAGGCCAGCCCGTCGATGTCCAGCTCGAACACCTCGGGCGCGTACTGGGCGCAGATGCCGTCCCCGGTGCAGAGATCCTGGTCGATCCAGACCTCCAGCGCCTGGGCGCCGTCGCTGGTGGGAGCCTCGTCCTGCACGGTCATTTCTCCTGCCGTTCCTGCGCGGTTGAACCAATTGAAGCCAGCCCTGACGGGTGTTGAACACTTCGACGATACAACCGGCCGCTTTCCGATGTTGTTGGGTGGGTATTCCCAAGGCGTGAGGGAGTACGCAAGGGTGAAGATCAGACACACCCCGACGGTCTTTGTGATCTAGGGGTTTCAATCACCAGCCGCCCAGGTAGGGTCAGGAAGCGTCCAGCTCCCCTTGGAGGAGGTGAGGACCGTGGCAGCCCACGACGACGACATCAACCGCGGCACCCGGCCCGCGCGAGGGTCCGAGGACCCCGCCGGCCAGGTTGCCTATCTCGAGCAGGAAATCGCCGTCCTGCGCCGCAAGCTCGCCGACTCTCCGCGTCATACGAGGATTCTCGAAGAGCGGATCGTCGAGCTGCAGACCAACCTGGCAGGCGTGTCCGCGCAGAACGAGCGGCTCGCCAATACACTCCGTGAGGCCCGCGACCAGATCGTGGCCCTCAAGGAGGAGGTCGACCGGCTCGCACAGCCGCCGGCCGGCTTCGGTGTCTTCCTGCAGGCCAATGAGGACGGGACCTGCGACATCTTCACCGGGGGCCGCAAGCTCCGGGTGAACGTGAGTCCCAGCGTCGAGCTCGAAGAGCTCAGGCGCGGCCAGGAAGTCATGCTCAACGAAGCGCTCAACGTGGTCGAGGCCATGGAATTCGAGCGCGCCGGGGACATCGTCACCCTCAAGGAGATCCTTGAGGACGGCGAGCGCGCCCTGGTGATCGGGCACACCGACGAGGAACGGGTGGTGCGGCTCGCCGAGCCGCTGCTGGACATCACCATCCGCCCCGGCGACGCCCTGCTGCTCGACTCCAGGTCCGGTTACGTCTATGAAGTCGTGCCGAAGAGCGAGGTCGAGGAGCTCGTCCTCGAAGAGGTCCCGGACATCGACTACGACAAGATCGGCGGCCTGGGCGACCAGATCGAGCTGATCCGCGACGCGGTCGAGCTTCCGTACCTCCACCCCGACCTCTTCAAGGAGCACGAGCTGCGGCCGCCGAAGGGCATCCTGCTCTACGGTCCGCCCGGCTGCGGCAAGACTCTCATTGCCAAGGCCGTCGCCAACTCCCTTGCCAAGAAAGTCGCCGAGGTCACCGGCCAGCCCGCGGGGAAGAGCTACTTCCTCAACATCAAGGGCCCCGAACTCCTCAACAAGTACGTCGGTGAGACCGAGCGGCACATCCGCCTGGTCTTCCAGCGTGCCCGGGAGAAGGCGAGCGAGGGCACCCCTGTCATCGTCTTCTTCGACGAGATGGAATCCCTCTTCCGCACCCGTGGATCAGGCGTCAGCTCGGACGTGGAGAACACCATCGTCCCGCAGCTGCTCGCCGAGATCGACGGTGTGGAGGGCCTGGAGAACGTCATCGTCATCGGCGCCTCCAACCGCGAGGACATGATCGACCCGGCGATCCTGCGGCCGGGCCGGCTCGACGTCAAGATCAAGATCGAGCGTCCGGACGCGGAGGCGGCGAAGGATATCTTCGCCAAGTACCTGCGGTCGTCGCTGCCGCTGCACACGGACGACCTGGCCGAACACCGGGAGAACCCCGATGTCACGGTCAGCGCCATGATCCAGTCCGTCGTGGAGCGGATGTACACGGAGTCCGAGGAGAACCGCTTCCTCGAAGTCACGTACGCCAACGGCGACAAGGAAGTCCTCTACTTCAAGGACTTCAACTCCGGCGCGATGATCCAGAACATCGTCGACCGGGCCAAGAAGATGGCCATCAAGGCCTTCCTCGACCAGGGACAGAAGGGTCTGCGGGTCTCCCATCTCCTCCAGGCATGTGTGGATGAGTTCAAGGAGAACGAGGACCTGCCGAACACCACCAACCCCGACGACTGGGCCCGTATCTCCGGCAAGAAGGGCGAGCGGATCGTATTCATCCGCACCCTTGTCACCGGAAAGCAGGGCGCGGACACCGGGCGCTCCATCGACACGGTGGCGAACACCGGTCAGTACCTGTAAAAGACAGGGCGGCTGCGGGTCCCCCGGCGGGCACCCGCAGCCGCCGTGTTTTCCGGCCTTCGGCCGCAAGGACAGCAATGCCTGTAATGATCTCCCCAGCGGCGCAATGGCGTTCTACGCTCTTCGGTATCACCGAGTCGCGCAGTGCGGGGAAGGGCAACCGCACACGCACCGGAGAAGCAGCGGTACTTGAGCGACGTTCCCGCGAGGGGCGCTGCCGGGCAAGGAGGGCCGCATGACCGTACGGCGGGTAATGGGCATCGAGACGGAGTACGGCATCTCTGTTCCGGGCCACCCGAACGCCAATGCCATGCTCACCTCGTCCCAGATCGTCAACGCCTACGCGGCGGCGATGCACCGGGCGCGCCGCGCCCGCTGGGACTTCGAGGAGGAGAATCCGCTGCGGGACGCGCGAGGCTTCGACCTCGCCCGGGAGACCGCGGACACCAGCCAGCTGACCGACGAGGACATCGGCCTGGCCAATGTGATCCTCACCAACGGGGCGCGCCTCTACGTCGACCACGCCCACCCGGAGTACAGCTCCCCGGAAATCACCAATCCGCGCGACGCCGTGCTCTGGGACAAGGCGGGCGAGCGGATCATGGCGGAGGCCGCCGAACGGGCCGCCGAGATCCCGGGTGCGCAGCCGATCCACCTGTACAAGAACAACACCGACAACAAGGGCGCCTCGTACGGGACGCACGAGAACTACCTGATGAAGCGGGAGACCCCCTTCTCGGACATCGTGCGCCATCTGACCCCCTTCTTTGTCTCCCGCCAGGTGGTGACCGGGGCCGGCCGCGTCGGGATCGGCCAGGACGGCCACGAGCACGGCTTCCAGATCAGCCAGCGCGCGGACTACTTCGAGGTCGAGGTCGGCCTGGAGACCACGCTCAAGCGGCCGATCATCAACACCCGCGACGAACCGCACTCGGACGCCGAGAAGTACCGCCGCCTCCATGTGATCATCGGCGACGCGAACCTCTCGGAGATCTCGACCTACCTCAAACTGGGCACGACCTCGCTGGTGCTCGCGATGATCGAGGACGGGTTCATCAAGGTGGACCTCGCGGTCGACCAGCCGGTGCGCACCCTCCACCAGGTCTCGCACGACCCCGGCCTCCAGCAGCTGGTCACGCTGCGCAGCGGCCGCACCCTCACCGCAGTACAGCTCCAGATGGAGTACTTCGAGCTGGCACGGAAGTACGTCGAGGAGCGGTACGGCGCGGACGCCGACGAGCAGACCAGGGACATCCTGGGCCGCTGGGAGGACGTGCTGAACCGGCTGGAGAACAACCCGATGAGCCTGTCGGGGGAACTCGACTGGATCACGAAGCAGGAGATCCTGGAGGGTTACCGCCGCCGGGACGGTGTCGACTGGGACGCGGCCAGGCTCCATCTGGTGGACCTGCAGTACGCGGACGTCCGGCCCGAGAAGGGGCTGTACAACCGTCTGGTGGCCCGCGGGAAGATGAAGCGGCTGCTGGACGAGCCGACGGTCGTACGGGCTGCTGCGAACCCGCCGGAGGACACCAGGGCCTATTTCCGGGGCCGCTGTCTCGAACAGTACGCGGACGACGTCGCCGCGGCCTCCTGGGACTCCGTGATCTTCGACCTGCCGGGCTATGACTCGCTGCAACGGGTGCCGACGCTGGAGCCGCTGCGCGGGACCCGTAACCACGTCAAGGAGCTGCTGGACCGGTGCCGGACGGCGGAGGACCTGGTCCGAGTGCTGCAGGGCGGCTGAAAAGCCCCGCTGGTGGGAATCATCAGGGTAGGCCCCGGACGTTGAGGAAAGTGCGGGGCCAATGTCGGACCCCGCTTGTAGTGTCTGATCAAGCGGATCCGATCATGCTTCTGACCGGGGCGGGCCGATCCGTTCGTTCCAGTCAGCTCCAGTCAGTTCCAGTCCGTTTCAGCTTCAACAACATCGAACCGAGCGGGGTGAGGTAGATGGCGACCAAGGACACCGGCGGCGGGCAGCAGAAGGCGACGCGCTCCACCGAGGAGACCGAGGAGCAGGCGCCTGAGGCGCAGGGCTCCGAGGACCTCAAGGAGCGCCAGGAGAAGCTCTCGGACGACGTCGACTCCGTTCTGGACGAGATCGACGACGTGCTTGAGGAGAACGCCGAGGACTTCGTTCGGTCATTTGTTCAAAAGGGTGGCGAGTAGACCCTGTTGTCCGTGGCCGGTGCGGCCGGCGCAAGCCGTTCGTACCGGGGCGGATGACCGGCGCGGGCGCGGGTAAGGTCCGTTCACAGTCCGCAAGATCGGCCCGGCCTCCAGAAGGCGGGCCGCCGCCCATCCGGAAGGAAACGCGTGGAAGCCAACCCTCGTAGCACCGGGCGTCTGCCGGCCGCTTTCCTGACGCCGGGGTCCTCCTCGTTCATGGACTTCCTGTCCGACCACTCGCCGGAAATCCTGCCGGGCAGGCGGCCGTTGCCGCCCACCCAGGGGCCGGTCGAGGCGCCGCACGGGACGACCATCGTCGCCGCGACCTTCCCCGGCGGGGTCGTCCTCGCCGGAGACCGGCGCGCGACCATGGGGAACATGATCGCTCAGCGCGACATCGAAAAGGTCTTCCCGGCCGACGAGTACTCGGCGGTCGGGATCGCGGGTACGGCCGGTCTCGCCGTCGAAATGGTCAAGCTGTTCCAGCTCGAACTGGAGCACTTCGAGAAGGTCGAGGGCGCCACCCTCTCCCTGGAGGGCAAGGCCAACCGGCTCTCCACCATGATCCGGGGCAATCTCTCCATGGCGATGCAGGGCCTCGCCGTGGTGCCGCTCTTCGCCGGGTACGACGTCGACCGCGAGGAGGGCCGGATCTTCTCCTACGACGTCACGGGCGGCCGCTCCGAGGAGCGCGGCTACGCCTCCACGGGCTCCGGCTCGATCTTCGCGCGCGGCTCCATGAAGAAGCTCTACCGCGACGACCTGACGGAGCAGCAGGCCACCACCCTGGTCGTACAGGCGCTGTACGACGCGGCCGACGACGACTCGGCGACCGGGGGGCCCGACGTGGCCCGCCGGATCTATCCGATCGTCACGGTCATCACCGACGAGGGCTGCCGCAGGCTGACCGATGAGGAGGGCTCCGAGCTCGCCCGTTCGATCCTGGCGCGGCGTCTCGAACAGCCCGACGGCCCGCGCGCCGAGCTGCTCTGAGGCCCTTCCGATGCACTCGTCACTGACAGAAAGGGACGGATAGCCGGTGTCGACGCCGTTCTATGTCTCACCTCAGCAGGCCATGGCCGACCGGGCGGAATACGCCCGGAAGGGCATCGCCCGTGGTCGCAGCCTGGTCGTGCTGCAGTACGCCGACGGCATCGTCTTCGTCGGCGAGAACCCGTCCCGTGCGCTGCACAAGTTCAGCGAGATCTACGACCGGATCGGCTTCGCGGCCGCCGGCAAGTACAACGAGTACGAGAATCTGCGGATCGGCGGTGTGCGCTACGCGGATCTGCGGGGCTACACCTACGACCGCGACGACGTGACGGCCCGCGGTCTGGCGAATGTGTACGCGCAGACGCTGGGCACGATCTTCTCCAGCGCGGCCGAGAAGCCGTACGAGGTGGAACTGGTGGTCGCCGAGGTCGGGTCCGAGCCCGACGGCGACCAGATCTACCGGCTGCCGCACGACGGATCGATCGTGGATGAGCACGGCTCGGTCGCGGTCGGCGGCAACGCCGAGACGATCAGCACCTTCCTGGACCAGCAGCACCGCGAGGGGATGACCCTCGCGGAGGCGCTCAAGCTGGCCGTGCAGGCGCTGTCCCGCGACACCAACGGAGGCGAGCGGGAGATCCCCGCCGAGCGCCTCGAAGTGGCGGTGCTGGACCGGACCCGGCCGCAGCAGCGCAAGTTCAAGCGCATCGTCGGCCGTCAGCTGGCCAGGCTGCTCGATGCGGACGACGCCGCGACCGCCGAGACGGATGCGCCGTCGGACGAGGACGAGTAGCTCCGGCTGCCGCCCGGTTACGCCTGTGCCCCGGTCCGCCTGTGCGGTCCGGGGCACGCGTATGTGGCTCCGCAGAGCGCCCGCGAGCAGAGATCGCACAAGGCAGAGCGCCCACTGGCAGAGATCCCGCTGCCAGAGCGCCCACGAGCCGACGCCCGTGAGCCGACGCCCGTGAGCCGGCGCCCACGAGCCGGCTTCCGCAGGCTCGCACCCGCAAGTCCCGGTTGCCCGGTCCTCAGCCCTGCGCCGGTGCCGGTGCCCGGGCCGTCGAGCCGCGTACGAGAAGGTCCACCGGCAGATCGCCGCCCTCGGGCCTGCGGCCGTCGAGCACGGCGAGCAGGGCCGCCATGCCGCGCCGGCCGATCTGCTCCGCGGGCAGGGCCACCGTCGTCAGCTCCGGTTCGATCGCGGTCGCGAGCGCCAGATCGTCGAAACCGGTGACGGAGAGATCCTCCGGCACCCGCAGCCCCAGCCGCCGCGCCGCCTTGCAGGCGCCCGCGGCCAGGATGTCGTCGTCGCAGATGACCGCGGTCGGCCGGGGACCGGGGCCGGTGAGCGCGTCCTCCGCCGCCTGCCGCGCGGCATCCACCGCCAGCGGGGCCGTGACGGTGCGGACTTCCGCGCCCCGCAGAGCCGACCGCAGGGCGGCGGCCCGGACGTCGAAGGTCCAGGAGTCGACCGCCGGTGCGAGATGGACGAATCTGCGGTGGCCCAGCGCGAGCAGATGGTCCGTCACCTGGCGCATCCCGTCCGCGATATCCAGATTCACATGGGCCGCGGCCCCCGACTGGTCCGGATCGCTGTCCAGCATGACCAGCGGCAGACCGGACTCCTGGATCGCGGCGAGCGCGCCGACAGCCATCGACGAGGCGATGACCCCGTCCAGCGCGGTCCGCGCCGAGCCGAAGGGATCCCGGGCCGGCCCCACGCCGTCGGGGGAGGGGTAGAGCACCACCCCGAAGCCGTGCTCGGCCGCTGTCGCCGCGGCGCCCGTGTAGACGCGGGCGAAGAACTCGGTGGTCAGCGCGGGGACGACCAGCAGCACGGTCCGGGTGCTGCCCAGACGCAGATCGCGGGCGGCGAGATTCGGCCGGTACCCCAGCTGCCCGGCCGCGTCGCGGACCAGCCCCGCCGTGCGCTCGGAGACCCGTCCGCGCCACTTGTCGCCGAGGACCAGCGAGACGGTGGCCTGCGAGACACCTGCGGCGCGGGCCACGTCACGGCTGGTGGGGCGGGCCGGAACCACTGGTTCCGGGCTCGTCGCTCGGGCGTCCACTCGGGCCTCCGTCCGGCCTGCTCCCGGCCGCGGTCATCTGGACTAGCGGTCTGCGCACATGGTACGTATGAGCCCAGACGTTATACGTAACACTCCGGTCGCGGCCGGGAGACAAGGGGCGGACATGGCCGCGGGATACGCGGAACTCTTCGGCACCAGGCATGTGACGCGGCTGCTCACCGGCACCCTCGTCGGCCGGCTGCCGAACGCGACAGCCGCCATCGCCGTAGTGCTCTTCGTCCGCGCCGAAGGCGGCAGCTACTCGCTCGCGGGGGCGCTCTCCGCCGTCTACGGGCTGGCCACCGCGGTCGGCCAGCCGCTGCTCGGCCGCGCCGTCGACCTGTACGGACAGCCCCGGGTGATGCTGCCGTCGGCGCTGGTGTCGGCCCTGGGCATGGTGCTCTTCGCCGTCGTCGGCACCGGTCCGCTCGCGCTCGCCGTCATCGCGATGCTGGTCGCCGGGCTCTTCACACCACCCCTGGAGGGCGGGCTGCGTGCCCTGTGGCCCAGTGTCCTGAAGCGTGAGGACCGGGTGCACGCCGCGTACGCGATGGACGCGGTGGCCCAGGAGGTGATGTTCACGGTCGGCCCGCTGCTGATCACCCTGGCGGTCTCGCTGTGGTCGGCGGCGACCGCGCTGGTGGCGGTCAACGCCCTCGGGGTGCTCGGGGCGCTCTCCGTCGTCGTGTCGGAGCCCTCGCGCACCTGGCGCTCCGCGCCCCGCGAGGCCCACTGGCTGGGCGCCCTGCGCTCGCCCGGGCTGCTCGCACTCCTCGGGGCGTTCTTCTTCGTCGGCCTGGCGCTGGGCTCGATCACGGTGGCCGCGATCGCCTACTCCGACGGGCACGGCGGCGACACGGCGTACGGCGTGCTGATGGCGGCGATCGGACTCGGCGCCCTCTTCGGCGGGCTGCTGTACGGCGCGCGGCAGTGGCCGGGCGCCGCGGAGAAGCGGCTGCGCGTCATCGTCGGGGCACTGGCGCTCTGTTATCTGCCCCTGATGCTGGTGCCCGGGGTGACCGCGATGTCCGTACTGATGACGGTGGCCGGTGTCTTCCTGGCTCCCGCCATCGCCTGCGCCTTCATCGTCGTCGACCGGCATGCCCCGCGCGGCACGGTCACCGAGGCGTTCTCCTGGCTGGTGACGACCTTCGGCGTCGGCGCCGCGCTGGGTACGGCTGTCGCAGGACCGGCCGTCGAGGCGGGCGGCGCGCCCGCCGGGTTCGCCGCCGCGGGAGGCGGCGGGATCGCCGCGCTGCTCGTCCTGCTGGCCACTCAGCGGGTCCTCGCAGCTCCCGGCGGTACCGGCTCCGTCGTGGCCGGTTCCGAAAATGATCGGAACGGGGCCGTCGAACCCGGTTTCAGGACAGGCCATCAGGCGTAATGTTCAGTCATGGACCGCCGCATTTTCGGGCTGGAGAACGAGTACGGCGTCACGTGCACATTCAGGGGACAGCGCCGACTGTCACCTGACGAAGTGGCGCGCTACCTCTTCCGCCGTGTTGTGTCATGGGGCCGCAGCAGCAACGTCTTTCTGCGGAACGGCGCCCGCCTCTACCTCGACGTGGGATCGCATCCGGAATACGCAACTCCCGAATGCGACAACGTGGCTGAACTGGTCACACACGACAAGGCGGGCGAGCGCATTCTCGAAGGCCTGCTCGTCGACGCCGAACGCCGCCTGCACGAGGAGGGAATCGCGGGCGACGTCTATCTCTTCAAGAACAACACCGACTCGGCGGGAAACTCCTACGGCTGCCACGAGAACTATCTCGTCGCCCGCCATGGGGAGTTCTCGCGGCTCGCGGACATTCTCATCCCCTTCCTCGTCACCCGCCAATTGCTCTGCGGCGCCGGAAAGGTGTTGCAGACACCGCGCGGAGCGGTTTTCTGCGTGAGCCAGCGGGCGGAGCACATCTGGGAGGGCGTCAGTTCCGCGACCACCCGTTCCCGTCCCATCATCAACACCCGTGACGAGCCGCACGCGGACGCCGAGCGCTACCGCAGGCTGCACGTCATCGTCGGTGACTCGAACATGTCCGAGACGACCATGCTGCTGAAGGTCGGCGCGACCGACCTCGTCCTGCGCATGATCGAGGCGGGCACGGTGATGCGTGATCTGACCCTGGAGAACCCGATCAGGGCCATCCGCGAGGTCAGCCACGACACCACGGGCCAGCGCAAGGTGCGCCTCGCCAGCGGGCGGGAGGCCTCGGCGCTCGAAGTCCAGCGCGAGTACTACGAGAAGGCCGTGGACTTCGTGGACCGCCGCGGCATCCGTACGGGCCAGGTCGAGCAGGTCCTGGAGCTCTGGGGCCGCACGCTCGACGCGATCGAGGAGGAGGACCTCGACAGGATCGGCACCGAGATCGACTGGGTGATGAAGTACAAGCTCATCGAGCGGTACCGGGACAAGCACAACATGACCATGTCGAATCCGAGGGTCGCTCAGATAGACCTCGCCTACCACGACATCCACCGCAGGCGCGGGCTGTACTACCTGCTGGAGAAGCGCGGACAGGCCGCGCGCATCTGTGAGGACCTGAAGATCTTCGAGGGCAAGTCGGTGCCCCCGCAGACCACTCGGGCGCGGCTGCGCGGGGACTTCATCCGCCGTGCCCAGGAGCAGCGCAGGGACTTCACCGTCGACTGGGTCCATCTCAAGCTCAACGACCAGGCGCAGCGCACCGTGCTCTGCAAGGACCCCTTCCGGTCGGTCGACGACAGGGTGGAGAAGCTGATCGCCGGGATGTGACCGTCCTCACCCCGGTCGCGCGAGGGCCCCGTACACATCAGTGCACGGGGCCCTCGCGCATGCCGTGAGCCCACATGGGGGACGCGGAGTCGTAGAGTGGCGGCCACTGACACCCCCACTACCCCGAGGACCACTGTGCGACGCCGTTTTGCTGCCTTGCTCATCGTGCCGGCCCTGGTACTGACCGCCTGCGGAGGTGGGTCCTCCAAGAAGACGGATGACTCGTCCTCACCGCCAGACCAGTCCGCGGCCACGGCCGTGCCCAAGCCGGTCGATTCGGCGTCCCCCCTGCCGACGGTCTCGGGCGGCGCGGGCAAGAAGGCGACCATCACGGTCCCCAAGAAGGACCCGAGCGGCAAGTTCGTCATCCACACTGTCTCCGAAGGCAGTGGCGCCGTGGTCAAGAAGAACGACCTGGTGATGGCCGACTTCACCGGCAAGGTCTGGAAGAGCGGCAAGGACATCGGCAGCTCGTTCGACAAGGGCGGCGCCCCGCAGCTCATCACCGCCGGTTCCAAGACGATCATCCCGGCCTTCGCCGACGCCGTCACCGGCCAGAAGATCGGCAGCCGGGTCCTGGTCGTCGCTCCGCCCAGCGCGGCCTTCGGCAGCCAGGGTCAGCAGCAGCTCGGTGTCACCGGCAAGGACACCCTGGTCTTCGCGCTGGACATCAAGAAGGTGATCCCGAAGAAGGTCGAGGGCACCCAGGCCCCCACCTCCTCCGACCTGCCCCAGGTCAAGGCGGACAAGGAAGCGCCCGCCACCATCTCCGTACCGAAGAGCGACCCGCCGACGAAGCTGGTCGACAAGGAGCTGATCCAGGGCAAGGGCGCCACGGTCAAGAAGGGCCAGACCGTCTACATGCAGTACAGCGGTGCTGCCTGGAAGCCCAACGAGGGCAAGTCCACCGCGACCCTGTTCGACTCGTCCTGGAAGAGCGGCACGCCGTTCCAGACGGCCATCGGTGAGGGCGCCGTCATCAAGGGCTGGGACCAGGGAATCGTCGGCAAGAAGGTCGGCAGCCGGGTCCTGCTGGTGATCCCGCCGTCGCTGGCGTACGGCGACAAGGCCCAGGGCACGACCCTGCCGGCCAAGTCGACGCTGGTCTTCGTCGTCGACATTCTGGCGGCAGTGTAAGACTGTCCCGGTTGCCCAGTACCAAGAAGTAGGAGCAATTACGTGAGCATCGACAAGCCCGAGGTCGACTTCCCGGGCGGCGAGCCGCCGGCCGAGCTGGAGATCAAGGAGATCTGGGAGGGCGACGGCGCCGTCGCCAAGGCCGGGGACAAGGTCAAGGTCCACTACGTGGGTGTGGCCTTCTCCACCGGTGAGGAGTTCGACGCGAGCTGGAACCGCGGCACCCCGCTGGAGTTCCAGCTCGGCGTCGGCCAGGTCATCTCCGGCTGGGACCAGGGTGTCCAGGGCATGAAGGTCGGCGGCCGCCGTCAGCTGACCATCCCCGCGCACCTCGCGTACGGAGACCAGGGCGCCGGCGGTCGTATCAAGCCGGGCGAGACGCTGATCTTCGTCTGTGACCTGGTCGCTGTCTGACCGGAACTGATCGTTTCCGAGGGTCCATGCCTGCCGGCATGGACCCTCGGCTTTTGACCGGGCACCCGGGAGCGGTACGGTCGGCGGTCGTGGAACGTCCCGCGTTCCACGTGCTGCGTTCTTCCCGGGGAATCGCCCCGGCGGACACTTCCGGACCCCAGAGAGGGCGTCGATGGCGATTGCCAAGGCCGAGCGGCTCATGAATCTGGCGCTGTGCCTGCTCGGAACCAGGCGACCCCTCAGCAAGCGTGAACTGCGGGGGTCCATCGAGGCGTATCTGGAAGCGGGGTCGGACGAGTCCTTCAACCGGATGTTCGAACGGGACAAGGACGATCTGCGTGAACTCGGCCTGGTCATCGAGACGGTCGAGAGTCTGGACGGGGACGCCGGATACCTGGCGCGCCGCGACAGCAACAGGCTTCCGCCGGTCGCACTCGACGCCGAGGAGGCCGCGGCGCTCGGACTGGCCGCCAAGGTCTGGCAGCAGGCGCGGCTGGCCGGCGCGGCCAGCGGCGCCCTGCAGAAACTCCGGGCCGCCGGAATGCCCGAGGCCGAGGACCCGTACGCCGTGCAGCACGGCGCCCTGGAACCGCGCATCCCGGTGCACGAGGCCGCGTTCGAGCCGCTGATGCTGGCCTGCCGCGACCGCCGCCCGGTCGTCTTCGACTACCGCAAGGCCAACGCGGCCCGCCCCGAGGCCCGTCAGGTCGAACCCTGGACGCTGGAGTGCTGGCGCGGCCACTGGTATCTCGCGGGCTGGGACCGTGAGCGCGGCGCCGAGCGGGTGTTCCGGCTCTCCCGTATCACCGGCAAAGTCCGTGCCAGGCCCGGTGCGTTCACCGCCGACGTGCCGGACGTGGTGACCGTACGCGAGACGGTGGAGACCTGGGCGGGCGAGACGGCGACCCGCAGCGCTCGGATCAGGCTGCGCTCCGGCGCCGGTTACCCGCTGCGCTCGCGCGCCACCGCCGTCCGGGAACTCGGCGACGGATGGGACGAGTTGGAGATTCCGTACGGACACGGCCTGGACGCCTGGCTGGTGGAGTTCGGCCCCGACGTGATCGTGCTGGACCCCGCGGATCTGCGGGCCGACGTGGTGGACCGGCTGCGCGCCGTGGCCAAGGACTGAGGAGCACGTGGCTACGAACGCGATCGACCAGACCCGCCGGATGCTGTCCCTGGTGACCTATCTGCGCGAGCGCCCCGGTGCCCGTGTCGGGGATGTCGCGCGGGCCTTCGGCATCACCGAGGACGAGCTGATCTCGGACCTGGACGTGCTGCCCATGTGCGGGACGAGCTTCCGCGGCGGCGACCTCCTCGACATCGACACCGACGGCGAGTCCATCTGGTGGCACAACGCCGACGATGTCGCCGCGCCGCTGCGGCTCGCCGCCGACGAGGCCACGGCCCTGCTGGTGGCAGCGCGTGCAGTGGCGACCCTGCCGGGGCTCCGCGAGGGAGACCGGCAGGCGCTGCTGCGGGCCACCGCGAAGCTGGAGGCCGCGGCCGGCGAGGTGGCGGGCGCCAGCTCCCGGCTCTCGGTGACCTTCGAGTCCGAGGGCGGTGTGTTCGCCGACGTGGACCGGGCCATCTCGGAGCGGCGCAGGCTCTGGCTGCGGTACTACTCGCCGGCCCGCGACGAGCTCACCGAGCGTGAGGTCGACCCGATCAGGCTCTTCGCCGTCGGCCATACGTACATGGAGGCCTGGTGCTACCTCTCCGAGGCCCGTCGCACCTTCCGGCTGGACCGGGTGGCCGGGATCCGGCTGCTCGACGAGCCCTCCGCGCCGCCCGAGCTCGAACTGCGTGACCTGTCGGCGGGGCTCGTCCAGCCCGCGGCCGAGGACCCGGAGGTCGTGGTCGAGACCGGCCCCGGCGGCCGCTGGGTCGCCGAGTACTACCCCCACGACAGCGCGGAGGAGCTCGCCGACGGCGGGCTGCGCATCACTCTGCGCACCCCCGACCCCGCCTCGCTGCGCAGGCTCGCCCTGCGGCTCGGCCGGGACGGGCGCATCGTCTCGCCGGGTGACCTGGCGGCCAGCGCACGTCTCGCGGCCCGTGAGGCCCTCGCCGCCTATGACGGGCAGGAGTAGAGGAGTTGAGGAATATGTCGGTTATGCCCGGATTTTCCGCGCAAGTGGGCCCGGTCATCTTCCGGGCCGCCTGCCCGGACTGCCGCAGCCGGTTCGAGCTGGCCGCGGGTGCGCTCCGGCTGGCGATCGGCGCCAGCCGGCGTACCACCTTCTACTCCTTCACCTGCCCCGACTGCGGGTCGTCGGTGCGCAAGCCGGCCGGTGAGCGGATCGTCGAACTCCTCACCGGCGGAGGCGTGCGGACGCTGCGCCTCCACTCCACTGTCTAGGAAGTTCACATGTTCTGGCCGATGACCGCGATCGCTCTGGGGTTCCTCGGAATCGCCGTGCTCGGTGTGCTCGCCATCAGGGTTTTCGTCGAGGCCCAGCGCCTCGGCGGCGAAGTGGCGCGCGCCACACAGCAGATCAGTAAGGCCTCCGAGGGGCTGGAGCGCGCGGCCACGGGGCTCGCGCGGAGCGGCGAAAGTTTGCGATAGAGGCACTCGGCTCTGCTGCCGGGCCGTTTCGAGCGGTACGCTGCTGGTCGCGGGCTCGGGAGCGAGGTACGGGCCGCAAGCGCGAGTCTGCACAGGGATTGCCCTGCGTTTACCCCCGCGGGTTACGATCGCTGCCAGCACGACGACCGGACGCCTGTCCGATCGGTCGGCAGCCCCACCCAGCCGCCTCGGTGAGAAGGTACAGCTTATGTTCGGAAGGCTCGGCGCCCCCGAGATCATCCTGATCCTCGTCGTCATCGTCCTGCTGTTCGGTGCGAAGAAGCTTCCGGACATGGCCCGTTCGCTGGGCAAGTCCGCCCGCATCCTCAAGAGCGAGGCCAAGGCGATGAAGTCGGAGGGCCAGCAGACCGCCCCCGCCGACCCGCCGCAGGACACCAACGGCCAGACCGACGTCCCGCGTACGATCCAGGCCGCTCCGGGAGACGTGACCAGCGCCCGTCCCGTGACCGAGCCGTCGGACTCGACCAAGCGCTGACAACCGGGCCGGAGCGGGCTCCGCGGTGAGCGGCAGCCCGCCGCACA